>JAPORK010000408.1 GCA_026710285.1 Endozoicomonadaceae bacterium
GAGGCAGGCTTTGATCCCGTTTATGGTGCCAGACCACTAAAGCGGGTGATTCAGCGTTATATTGAAAATCCTCTTGCGCACGATATTTTATCAGGTCGTTTCCAGCCGGGTAACACAATAAGAGGAGAGGTTCAGGATAATCAGATTGTTTTTTCCTGCTGATTTATTCAATATGCTATAAGACCTGACCCTGCCGGGTTGGGTATAGTATATAACCCCAGTTCGGAGATTTTTTGGCACAATATACTATGTTTTATGTCATTATTTTCAAAAATATGCCATCGTTCCCGCAAAGATGGGAATCTTATTAAAGAATAATCATAACTGAAAATATAACTTCCCTGTTTACGGGATTCCGGCAATCCCTGCCGGAATGGCGCATCTTTTCAGCTTTATCTATTTGTTAAGGAAGGATTTTTGTTAAACTAAAAACTCCGATCTGGGGTTAGTATATTGATTTTATTGCGTTTTTGTTGACTCTCATCTCTTTAGCGGCAGACTTTTTATATCTCTGTCTGATTTAAAAGCACAAAAATTTTTTTTATAATAACTTTATTCTCTACTGAATAAAAATAAAACATATACCATAAAAATTCCAAAGGTTTATAAAAAAGTATTTTTTCTGTATAATGAAAAATTCTATTCTTCGAATTTAATTAAAAAACATTTTTAAACAGTTGATTCTTTAATAATGGAGTAAATAGCTATGTCAGCCCCGACAACAATACCGCCTTTATCAACCTCACAATTTACAACAGAGAAAGGAACTTTTGCCACAGAAAACAAAACTTGCAAAAATTTTTTTGAAAAGATAACACAGTCATATGTTGCATGGAAATGCAAGGTTTTTCTTAACGCTCTCAAAGATAGTTTTAAAGTTTTTAGGGTGAATGTCCGTTATTCTGTGAGAGCTCTTGGTGCTGCTTTGGCTGTAACTGCACTTCTACCTCTTGCTGTGCCTTATGCACTCATACGTGCAGCAGTTAAATTTTTTGATGCAGTGGTAAATACCCCTAAAAGAGACCAGCAAAAAGCAGAAAAAACACGAATAAAAATGCATAAACAACACGAAATATTAGATAAACAAATAACAGAGCTAAAAAAAGCAGAAGCAAAAGGCAGAGACACACAAAAAATAAAAAACGAAATACTCAGCAAGCAAAAAAAAGTATATGACTTACAAAAAAAAGTGTTCAAACACCAGTCTCAGGCATACAGAAAGCAAGAACTTTACAGTCAATATCGCATTGATGAGGAAGAAAATTTAACTGCTGTTGAAAGAGGTAAAATTGTTTTGAGAGCTGACTTGAAAGAACTAACGGTTAAGGCTCTTTATTTACCTGTAATGCCTCTTGTCAGTTTGATTTCATCGGCTGCTTCATCTTATTATATGATTGCAGCATCTGTATTAGCAACGAAACGATTTTTTGATAATGTAACAAAAATATCTAAAGATCAACTCAACAAATGCCAGAAAGAAGCAAAACAATTCAGAGCAGAAGCAGAACAAGCACGAATAGAAGTGTACAAAAAAAACATATCATTAAACAATAGAATGTCAGATCTGGAAAAAATAGCAAAAAATGACCCACTCAGGCAACTACTCACAAAAGAAATATGCAATACACGAAAAGAACTATTCGATGCACAAGAAATAGCGATTGTAACGCATGAAAAAGCAGTGGAGGCAGAAAAAGAAGCAATAAGAGTTCAGGGGTTGATATAAAGCACAATAGCTTGAATATGATGAAAAGATTGGTATATTCAGTAGTAGTCAACCTGCCAGGATAAAAATAAGAGTCTGAAAAATGTGACTATAGAGACAGCTCACAGGTAGGGTCGGGCAATAAAGTGGTGATCAAATCATGAGGACATTTCACAATTGACTCCATTTCCATCACCCGCTAAGTCAAACGTATTGTGCGGTTTTGCAGCACTACGCTTTCTTGTTATTCACATCAAAGTTTATGTGACCAGGCATTGAGATGACTGTCAGTGCTGGTAATACCGAATTTTGTAATCTGAAAACAAACCCGGTATTTGATATATCCATTTGCTGCTTCACCTGTCCCGCCAAAGCCATTTTGCTCTCTGACTTCCATTAAATGTCATTCAACCCTTTTCTCCATCCATTTCCTTATGTAGTTAAAGCAACGGCTGGCATTTTTGCCTCTGGAATAGTTAACCCAAGCTCTTAACATTTGGTTAATCAGATAAATCATTCTGTTAGCTAGTTGTGATTAATGTCGTCCAAATACTTCTTTGAAATTACTAAAAAGTTTTGTTCTTGCTAACATCTTTGTTGTTTTTCTCACTCCATTTTCCTCTTAGTGTTTTACTTCTTATGAAGTTAAACCTCAGGAAACTGAAAGTTTCTCTTTTCACCAGATCAGCTTGTTGGGTTTTCTCCTGATTGAGAGTTACATCCAGCTTTTCTATTCCTCGCATAGGCTTTTAAAAGCCGCTCTTATCAGGCAGCCTCATTTTCAACGCCTGTCGATTAGTATGAGTTATTCAACCAAAAACCCCGAATGGGATACGATTAAAGTATAAAATGAATCATTTTGCTTCAAAGTCAAAAATTATACCTTAAAGCTATCAAACTAATATTTGACAAACTTAGAACTTAAGCCATGTAATACGCAACATTGGTTACGAAATCACAATAATGCCCGGATAGTCATGTCCCGGGTTATTAAAAGGTTAGTTTTATTTATAAGCCTATAGCGAAAAATTCGAAAAATGAGCATATTAAAATCATTATAAGATCAAATCTAAGCCAGAGATAACTGTCTGAATATCACTAAACTGTTTTATGTTTCTTTAATGTGTTTTGTATCTGTTGTTAATTCATTCTGATCTTCATGTTGATCTTCATGTTGATCTTCATGCTGATCTTGATTTTGACCTTTATTTTGATCTTTGTGCTGATCTTTACGTTGACCATGCTTTTCTTTTCGAATACGATCATAGATCTCTTCGCGATGCACAGCAACATTTTTTGGTGCATTAACACCAATTCGTACCTGATTGCCTTTAACACCAAGTACGGTAACAGTAATTTCGTCACCGATCATTAATGTTTCACCAACCCGGCGTGTTAAAATAAGCATTACCGTCTCCTTGTCCTTAAATCCAATCTATATCTATCAATCTTATTCTCATAAAGTTTGACCTGTTTAATATCTAAATAGCCATCCTAATGAACGATACGTTGCAGAAGCTACAAGATTAATACAGCTTTGCTATTTAGCAATACTGATTTTGACTTTATTTTTCTTTTTTTATTACCTTGCATACCTCAAAAAAATAAAAATTCAAAAATAAAGCCCGCCTTTGTTTACCGAAAAGTTGTTTCACTCTTAGCACCCTGCTCCATTTTGAATGCTGAATGCAATGAACGAACCGCAAGTTCTAAATATTTTTCTCCAACAAGTACAGAGATTTTAATTTCTGAAGTAGTAATTGCCTGAATATTTATACTATTCTCTGCTAATACTTCAAACATGGTAGCAGCAACACCTGCATGCGAACGCATCCCTACTCCGATTACAGAAATTTTAGCGACTTTATTATCGCCTTCAATATCCTGTATATCTAAATCAGCCGCCTGCTGTTGTACTAACTCCAACGCTTCCTGATAATCACAACGATTAACTGTAAATGTAAGATCAGTGACACCATTTTTTGAACTGCTTTGCACAATCATATCTATATCAACAGATGCGCTTGCCAATACTCCTAAAATTTTGTAAGCAATTCCAGGTTTATCGGCTATTCCTTTTAACGTCACTCTCGCCTCATTTCGGTTAAAAGCTATTCCTGAGACAAGCGGTGCTTCCATTTTTTGATTGCTTTCCACATTATCAAATGTTATCAATGTCCCGGGCCCTTCCTTAAAAGTATTTAATACACGAATACAAACATTATATTTACCAGCAAATTCTACAGCTCTGATTTGTAACACTTTTGAGCCAAGACTTGCCATTTCCAACATTTCTTCAAATGTAATTTTGTCCAGTCGTCTGGCGCCTTCTACAATATTTGGATCTGTTGTAAAAACACCATCAACATCCGTGTATATCTGACATTCATCAGCTTTTAAGGCTGCCGCAATGGCTACAGCACTGGTATCTGAGCCTCCACGTCCTAATGTAGTTATATATCCGTCTTTTGTCACTCCCTGAAAACCGGTGACAACTACAATTTCTCCACTATTTAACCAGTGTAAAAAACGTTCCGTATCAATGTTGTGAATTCGGGCTTTTGTGTGATTGTCATCCGTTATAATACCCGCCTGCATGCCTGTCACTGAACGGGATTTACATCCCAGCTTATTAAGCGCCATTGACATTAATGCGGCAGAAGTCTGCTCTCCTGTTGACAATAATGCATCTGTTTCGCGTGACCGGTGATGACTGTAACCAATCTGCGTTGCTAACGCAAGCAGCCGGTCTGTATCGCCAGCCATTGCAGACACAACGACTACAATCTGAAAACCCTCATCATGAAACTTCTTAACTTTCTTTGCAACAGTAAGAATATTTTCAATACTCCCAACTGAAGTTCCACCAAATTTCTGAACTAATACTGTCATTAATTTTCCTTGTTTTCACAATTTGGTTTCAACCCAGTCTTTAACTGACGCCAGCGCCACAGGTAAAGCAGTTGCATTATTTCCACCTCCTTGACCAAACTCAGAACGTCCGCCTCCTTTTCCATCTATTTGCATTGCAACAAACCGAACCAGATCACCTGCATTTACACGATTAGCCAGTTTTTTAGTGACACCGGTTGCTAAAGCAATTTTGTTGTCATTTTCAACCGCTAATACAATAATGCTTTCACCCAGTTTCTGTTTTAGCTGGTCCACTGTTTCTCTTAAAGACTTGATATTTCCACTACTTAAAGAGACTGCGAGTAATTTAATGCCTTTTATTTCAATAGCATTATGCTCAAGATCATTACCAGCTAAATTAGCCTGTTTTTGGTGAAGCCGTTCAATTTGTCGTTCAAGCGCTTTATTTTCAGCTACTAATGCTGCCACTTTATCAACAACATTTTTGTTACCGGATTTAACATATGCAGCAATACTGTTTAGTTTATCCTGCATTGCTGCAATCCGTAATTCAGCAGCCGAACCTGTTAACGCTTCAATACGGCGAACTCCTGAAGCAATACCAGATTCAGATACAATTGAAAAAATACCAATATTGCCTGTACGTATGACATGCGTACCACCACAAAGTTCAACAGAAAAACGGTTTGTTCCCATTGTTAACACTCGGACATCATCAGCATATTTTTCTCCAAACAGAGCAAGAGCTCCTTGTTCTCTGGCTTTTTCAATGTTCATTTCTTCTACAAGGACCGTACTGTTTTTTCTTATTTCTTTATTAACCAGACGCTGAATTTCATCCAGTTGCGTAGCCGTTAACGGTTCCATATGGGAAAAATCAAAGCGTAATTTTTGGGCATCAACCAGCGACCCTTTCTGTTGTACGTGGTTTCCCAGGATTTTCCGTAGTGCTGCATGCAGAAGATGGGTTGCCGAATGGTTAGCAGCAGTGGCTTGTCGTAATGATTCATCAACTGCTGCAACGACAGACTGACCTGTAGTAAAATTACCTTTTTTTACCGTACCGGCATGCAGATGATGAGCCCCTGCTTTTGTAGTGTCTTTAACAAAAAATTCACACTCATCACCGTATATAACACCACTGTCACCTTTTTGTCCGCCTGCTTCAGCGTAAAACGGTGTTTGATCAAGGATCAGCACGGCTTCATCACCCTGCTGTATACTTTCTGCCGGTTTACCCGCAACCAAAATCTGTTTAATATGTACATTTTTTTGCAAATATTCATATCCAACAAACTCAGTAACACCTTCCTGTATGGTTTCTGCCGTGTAATTTACATTAAACTGACTGGCTGCCCGTGCACGATCACGCTGTTCATCCATACACACTTTATAGCCTGCTAAATCCAGATTTAACTGCTGTTCACGGGCAATATCACCAATCAGATCCACAGGAAAACCATAAGTATCATAGAGTGTAAAAATAATTTTTCCATCAATAACAGCATCTTTTTTTAAATCACTAATTTCAGCATTCAGGATCTTCATGCCTTTATCAAGGGTCTTATTAAACTGCTCCTCTTCTTTTTTAAGCACACTGGTGACATATTGCTGCTGCTGTATCAGCGAAGCTGAGGTATCTCTCATTACTTCAGTCAGTGCAGGCACCAGCTTGTAAAAAAACGCTTCTTCTGCGCCGAGTTTGTGTCCGTGGCGACAGGCTCTGCGAATAATACGCCGTAATACATAGCCCCGACCTTCGTTAGCGGGTAATATACCATCAGCAATAAGAAAAGCACAGGAACGAATGTGATCAGCAATAACCCGCAAAGAATTATCTGTTGTTTTTACACCACCGAGTAAATCACTTGCCGCTTTAAGAAGATACTTAAAAGTATCGGTTTCATAATTATCTGTAACACCCTGCATCACCGCAGCAATTCGTTCCAGTCCCATGCCGGTATCAATAGAAGGTTTAGGCAGTGGATTTATTTGTCCGTCAGCAGTACGGTTAAACTGCATAAAGACCATGTTCCATATTTCAGTGTAACGATCACCATCATCATTTTCTTCACCCGGGGCACCTCCAGGAACATGATTGCCATGATCATAAAAAATTTCACTGCACGGACCACACGGACCGGTCTCTCCCATACTCCAGAAATTGTCTTTTTCTCCAAGACGGGAAAAACGTTCAGCACTAACATTAAGTTCTTTTAACCAAATATCTTCTGCTTCCTGATCTTTTTCGTAAACAGTTACCCAGAGTTTTTCTTCCGGAATACCCAGTGTGACCGTTAAAAACTCCCACGCATAGTGGATAGCTTCCCGTTTAAAATAATCACCAAAGCTGAAATTGCCCAGCATTTCAAAGAAGGTATGGTGTCTTTTCGTATAGCCCACGTTCTCAAGATCGTTATGTTTTCCACCTGCACGGATACATTTTTGTATACTGGCAGCTTTTGTATAGGAGCGTTTTTCTTTACCTAAAAACACCTCCTTAAACTGATTCATACCTGCATTGGTAAACAACAGGGTGGGATCATTACCCGGAACCAGTGAACCGCCAGGAACAACTGTATGTCCCTTGTCACGAAAGAAAGTAAGAAATATTGACCGGATCTCTGCACTTTTCATAAATATTTTGCCAAATACTAAGCTGTTAAATACGCTAACAATTATACCCGGGAAGGCACGCTAAATGAATTCACAATGAATTATACTATTACGATTGTAAAAAGGTCAAAAAAGCTTAGTAATAACCGATACACAGCTGAAAGCTCAGTCCTGGGGAAGGTATAGCAGATTTAAAAAATAAAGGAGTCATCTCTCAATACTGCAGACAGCGCTAAACAGTAATTATCCTGCAGTTGCTAAACTGCCTGTATAAAGTTCATGCTTTTGCTTTCTTTATTATACCAGCCCGCTCTCAAAAAAAACTACTCCATGAAATAGTAATTGAATTTATGGTGGTTCCAGGCTGCCAGACTGGTATTATACTCTTTATACACAAGCATTTAGGGTTTGTTGATGTGAAAAAAGTTGGAGATTTCTGTCGGATTCCTGCGCAAACAGGAACCCATTGGTATTTACAGCCTATTTTTTATAAGGTTACACATACTCAGATACATGTGTAGTAAGAGCATGGGCTGTAGCGTATAATTTCTTGTGAGTTTTTTATTTCTGCTTTTTTAATAATTTCACAGATTCTGCTCGCAGGATTTTTAATGTATCAAAACCATTAACTTAAAAAATTTTTGAGTTAATAATTATGACAAACTCCAGTAATAACCATCCTGCTCGGGACCATGATAAGTATGATTACGATCATATCTTAATACTAACGTAAGACTATTATCTCCTTTCAGACCGTCCAGCCAGTCAAATTTATTATTATGTGCAAAGATTTTCATTGTTTTACGATTAAGACCTATATCCATCTCACTCTCGTGCGGACTGGCAAGAGAAAAATCTATATACTCATCGTTACTAATACAACCTTTATGGAAACTATACTTTACGCCACTGCCAATTTTAACTTTGTCATGGTGCCCTCTTCCGATTATCGGACCACAACCGACCCAGTCAAAATAGATCTCTATCTTTGATTTAGTTGCATTGAGTATATTTAAAAGATGTGTGTCTGCATACAGATGTAAAGATGAGCAGGCACAAAAGAACAGAACGATTTGCAATAGCGATATTTTTTTTATCAGGTTAATCACGATAACCTCCTTAAATTAATTTTAAAAAAAATATGAGGATTAGGTTTAAATTATTTTAAATGCTTTTTGTGCATACTCAGTGATCATTTTTTCCGTTTTTTGATGCTTGTTAACCATTCAACTCTAAAACATAGTCCTTTAATTTTTTATTATTTTTTAATAGTAATTACGTATGATGAAATGAATCCATTATTTCTAATATACTTTTAACAGAGCTGACAGACTTCAGAGTATCCGATTAGTTTTTAGGATACCCCTCAATCAACCAAGACTCAAAGAAGAAGCTCCATACACAACAAGATCGCTGCGGTAATATCTTAAAATTGTGCATAAACAGACGATCCTGTATAAAGCTATCTTTTTAGCTCATACAAAAATATAGATAAGTGATTACTATTAAAGTTTCTTGCTGCTACAGAAAAAAAACAGATGTTGTGATAGTTTGCATCCAGAAAGGCAATGTGATTTGAACTGATTCGCACTACACAGTTGATCCTACTCTCCCTAAAGGCTGTCTTTTAGTCACATTGTTTAGGCGCTCATTTTTATCTTGACAGGTTGCTTGTTACTAAATATACCAGTTTTTTTAGCATAAAACCGTGGGCTGAGTCTGTCGAAGCCCAGAGGTCAAAATCAGCCAGGTTTCGACCATCTCAGCCCATGGTGCATTCAGTAATGATTGGTATTCAGCAGAAAATAAACCTGCGACTAATATTATATCTGCACACTATCAAACAACCTTTTCTGAACTTAGCAAGCTTATCTTGTATCGTGCATAATCACGGTTATTCAGATACAGGTTTTTCCACTGCTGTATTATTTATCGCTGACTCATTCTCTGCATTGAAATGAGAATTACTTTGCTCTTTGGAAAAAATATCTTCTGTACCCGTGGAAGCATCTGCAGCTTTCCAGGCTTTTACCACCCGATGCACCTCCTCATCACTGATAAAAGCACCATGAATCCTCATGGGAATACCTGAACCCGGAGCAAGGTAGAGCATATCACCATGTCCGAGCAGCTGTTCAGCACCGCTTTGATCTATCACCGTTCTTGAGTCAATTTTAGAAGAAACCTGATAGCTAATCCGTGCCGGTATATTCGCTTTGATCAAACCGGTAATTACATCAACAGATGGACGTTGTGTAGCTAAAATAAGATGAATACCTGCAGCCCGGGCTTTTTGTGCAATACGTGCAATAAGCTTTTCCACTTCTTTACCTACAATCATCATCATATCTGCAAATTCATCAATGACAACAACGATAAAAGGTAAAGCCTGCAATTCATCAGCATTATCATTTTCTTGCGTTGCCGTATTTGACTGATCACTGTTTTTTTTACCTGCATTGATTTGGTTTATTTTTTCATTAAAGCCAGTGATATTTCTGACTCCAAGCGCTGCCATTAGTCGGTAACGACGTTCCATTTCTATTACACACCAGCGCAGCGCAGAAGCGGCTTTTTTCATATCTGTCACCACAGGTGTTAACAGATGTGGAATGCCGGCATAAACGGATAGTTCCAACATTTTTGGATCGATCATGATAAGCCGTACATCAGCAGAGGATGCTTTATATAACAAACTTAAAATCATTGTATTAATACCGACAGATTTACCAGATCCGGTTGTACCTGCAACTAAGAGATGCGGCATTTTAGCTAAGTCGGCCACAATGGTAGAGCCACTGATATCTTGCCCCAAAGCCAGCGATAACGGTGACTTTGCAGTTCTGAATGCATTTGATTCCACCAGTTCACTCAAAAAGACTGTTTTTCTTTCCTGGTTAGGCACTTCAATGCCGATAACTGATTTTCCGGCAATTACTTCAACAACACGTATCCGGGGTACGGAAAGTGAACGAGCTAAATCAGTGGCTAAATTAGAAATTTTACTGACCTTTGTGCCTGCGGAAGGTTGGATTTCAAAACGGGTAACAACAGGACCTGGGAGAATCGTGACCACAGAAGCCTCTATGCCAAAATCTCTTAATTTTACCTCCAGTAGTTTTGCAGTTTCTTGATACTGTTTGGGTGATCTGTCTGTAAACTTATTATCAGCAGGTCGGTTTAACAATAGTGTCGAAAGTGGTATCTTTCCTGGCAGGTTAGCCAGTTTAGCATCTGTGTTTATGTGGTTAAAAGAGGGGTCA
>JAPORK010000062.1 GCA_026710285.1 Endozoicomonadaceae bacterium
AGAAGCAGCACCCCGAATCTTTAGCTTTGCAACAGCGTCAATATTGTTATAAATGGCATCAAGTCCGCCAATGGCTTGCAGCAGTGCCTGTGCCGTTTTTTCACCTACTTTGGGTACACCGGGAATGTTGTCTGATTTATCTCCCTGTAATGCCAGTAAATCAATGATTAACTCAGGCGGAACACCAAACTTCTAATTGATGCCTGCCCTGTTCAGGTGTTTATTTTTCATGGTATCGATAAGCGTAATGTGATCACTTACCAGTTGAGCCATATCTTTATCACCGGTGGAAATCAGTACAGATTTTCCTGTATTGGTTAACATTATCGCTAGTGTTCCGATGACATCATCCGCTTCAACACCTTCATGCATAATCAGCGGCAGTCCCATTAATTTGATAATGCTGTGCAAAGGTTCAATCTGACAGCGTAAATCATCAGGCATAGGTGGACGATTGGCTTTGTATTCAGGATAAATATCATTTCTGAAACTTTTTCCTTTGGCATCAAAAACGGTCACAACATTGCTTTGCGGATAATCTTCCATCAGCTTACGTATCATGCTGATAACACCACGAACCACCCAAGTTGGTTCTCCTGTTGAGGTAGACAGCGGTGGCAACGCATGAAAAGCCCGGTAAAGGTAAGAGGAACCATCGACCAGAATATATTCCGGATGAACGTCCGGTGTGCCTTGTGTTGACATTAAACTATTGCCCTTATATAAAAAAAGCCACAATCGCCGAAACCCATCTGTATATCAGCGAACACAGAAATATAGTTTAACGGATAGAAAAGGCAATTGCATGCTTGCCGATAATTTTATTAATTCACCACTGTATCAGTAAACATAACCGGATCAGATTATGCATGATAAAAACTACTCAGAGTATACAGATTTTGATTATATTATGAAATTGTGTACAAAGTGTACGCAATCTCCTTATCATAAACAAGCTTCTTCTGCTGTACCAGATTACTGGCAAACAAAGGAAGGAAAAATTTTGTGGTTACAACCTGAAAATGCTAAAAATGAACCTGATATTGGCAAAACCAACGTAAGACTGGCTACTGCGGAAGAATTGCTCACCCATCCCGAAGTGCGTAAAGGAGCTATTGCGCTGGTCAGTCAGATAGAACAGTATCAGCAGCAACTTAACGCAAGAGACACTACATTTTTAGACAAAAAACGTGCGCGCTGGGCTCCAAGCATCTCCAATTATGCGCAGACAGATGAATTACAGTTTGGGCAAACACTGGAACAGTTTCTGGCACAATACCAGCATACTATGCCGGTTATACACGGACTGAAGAACAGATTTAAAAACTGGTGTTTTCCACTGTGTCTGGCTATTGAAGAAAAAGCGTTAGGGATAACCAAAAAACGGTGGCTGTTACCAACGATGTCAATACAGAACTTTAAAGAACGCTTTAATTGTATGATGGAACGACGTATTGCACTGCTTAACCGTCAGCTTGAACGTACACAAAACTCAACTATTGGTTTTATTCCTCTGGTTTTAGAGTCAGACTGTACACCAAAACTGATTGCGAAAAAGATTTCTCTGCTCAATGAGATAGAAAAGCAGAGCATGGCGAATCTGATAGAAAACGAAGTGGAACATTTTGCCAGCCGTATCGCAAAAACACCCTACCATGTAGTCAAACAGATTCAGCCATTACTACAGATGGTCTCCCTGTGGCATACACTCTGGCCCGGAAAAGAAGATGAAATTAAAAAGCAGGTTATTCTGCGCCTTCAGGCAATCAGAATTCATCCTGGTCTAGTTAATAATCAGCCAAGAGTAGAGGGCGTACTAAGAAAAGCAGAAGCATTATTATAACTTGTTGTTTTTATCGCAACAGATTTACAAAAATGAAGAAAAATTAATATAAGACAGACAAAAATAAAGTGTACTTTTTAATATTCATGTGCCAGACTTCTCGTTGTTAATTATTTTAGGTTGTTCTGTATTACATATAGCGTAAAATAATAAGACAAAGTAGCAGTAAAATTATATTGCCTGAACATACAAAAAATTAATCTAATAAATATAATGTGTGTGTTGTATGCTTAAAATAATAAAATGGTCTGTTACCTTTTGCATAACAGTAGTACTACTCATCGGTGAAACAGCACAGGCTATGCCCCCTCCTAAAAAGAAAAAAAGAGTTACAACACCAAACAAACCGATTACCACCCGATCAGTTACAATACACCAGAAGGCAGCTGCGTCTGCTTACGGGAATGAACCTTCCATACAAGAACGTGTTGTTGCTAAAGTAGATCCACTGGCACAGAAATTAGATTATAGTGATTTTAACTGGGGGATGTTATATCCTTTTTATAATGAATCTATGAGTAATGTAGCATTTCTGAAAGCCACACAGCATGAGGGGTATGATAATATTCCGGCTATAGCACAAGCACTATCAGACAGTAAAGATTACCCACAAGCAACAACTGCTGAAATAAAATTTGATATCTATTTGAGTTTAGCCACGTTAAGAGGGCTTTGCGCTAAACATAGATGGTATAATTTAAACGGATATAAAAATGTTATTAAAAAAATTTTTAACGCAGGGTTCCGTAAAACCAGGATAGATTATCCGAAAACAGAGCCTGTTGATATGAGCAAATTTCACACTGAACTCCAATATTTTATTTATGATCCTGGCGTACAAAGCATTCGACTGAATAACACTGCATTAGAACTTGTTTCAGTGATTAATGAGTATGTCCATCCTAAAAATAATGATGTGGATCAAAAACTTGCTCTGTTGGGTACGCAAAATTTTACATTTGCACAATTACTGCAATATTATCCTGACGAAGAAGAAGATATCTTTGTGTTTTTGGTAAGCTATCCGTTGGAAACTGCTAAATTTGAAGGACCTGATCGTAGTATAAAGTATTTACGGACTGAAACAGAATTAAAATACAAAACGGCTCAATTCTTTAACAAATTATGGGATACAAGTTATAACCATGAACATTTAGCAAAATTAGCCAACACTGCATTTAAATATAATCCACTGGCATATGCTGCGCAGACACTAAAAAAAAATTTGACATCACCAGAAACCAGATCTGTTTTTACACACTCTAAATCGACAGAAATACCAGTAAGCTCAACTATTTCAGAAAAGATATATGATGTTTTAATTAGTCACTCTGAAGCGATTATATCAGCTTTTCCCATTGATAACGATGAATTTAAATCTGCACTCACAGATAACAAAATAATAGATTTCGATGAATTACAGGAGATTGAGGCACACACAACCAAAGAGAATAAAAGTAGACAGTTAATGGATATCATGAAGAGAAAATTACTGATGAGAAATGAAAAAAAATTTATCCACTTTTTAAAATTTATAAAAAACTTTCAATTTAAACGCTTGAGCTTAAGAGCAGAAAAACTATATCAAGCTTTAAAAACAGAAGGCATAATTATTAATCTTTCGTCGTGATTTATATAAGTGACATTGATTTAGTAATAAACTTTTCCTTTAAAACATAATCTACAATAAATACTCTTTAAAAACACTTTCTGTTATCAAATAGTCACTATGTTGCGTTAAAAGAGTAATTACAGATAAAAAAATTAACTTTATCTCATATCTAAATTATTCATTTGTAAAAAAAATCATTAAAACATAATTATCGTATATTAAATAATCAATAATACCCATTCAACTTCAAAACATTTAATTTTAATTTTTCATAATCCTTCAATAACCACGCATTATGATAAATTTAACTCAATATTTTCAGGTTGAATAAGTATAAAACACTTAAACTAAAAATGAGAATTTAAACTTGAAAAGTAAAAAAAATATTTCATTTAGCAATGCTACTACATTAGCTATTATATTTTTTTCATTGACACAACACAGTACTGTTTTTTCAAAGAAACAACATAATAATCAGGTACATTTTGAGATACAAAAATCTGCCAAGAAAAGCAGGACAGGGCAAACCATGGAAGCTGCCGGCGCAGTTGCAATAGTTACCGGAACATGGCTTGGTATTGTTTCAGGAATCCCTCTAATTGTCGTTGGAAAATCAATGGATAAGCATTCGCATAACATTAAAGTAAACTTTCAGGTAAGCAGGCACTCTATAACACATGGTCAGCCTTATAGTGGTGTAACTGCAAAGGATAATGCCATTACTGTAAAAGCCGGAAGAAAAGCATCACAGTATGTATCACACAATTTTAATAACTGGATTAGAGGAAGGCAGAATACATTTGATAAAAAACCTCAAATGCTCAATTTTGCGGTTGAAGGTAAACTCACATTATCGGGAAAAGATATATCTGGTAAGATAGTGAAGAACACCACCGTAATTCTTGATGATATGGTGCTTGCACAAGGACATACAGCAGGAGGACGTAATAATTGGTGGATTGGAGGTGTCATTGCAAACTGTATAGTGTTGGGTTTATAGCCTGTGAATCTGAAGCTTCTGAAACATCTCAAGGCTATAAAAAAACAACTTTCTGTTTTTCAAGACCTCAGAATCATGTTTCAACAATTCGCATTTCAGCCTGTCCGGTGAAAAAATAAAAAATCCTTTTTTGTATCACTTCTGCTGTCCATATATTTTCATAGCCTGAGTAAATCCTTATAAACATCATAGGTATATTACTGTCCCTGACTAAAATACATGCTTTGTTTTGACATCCTCCCCTCCCTAAAGGCTGTCTTTTATACACAAATATTTCAATAAAAATTAATATTATCTGGGGGAATGAACAAATCAGCACAGGTGAACTCAGATAATATCAGCTTTCGTATAATTTCAATACAACTATGTCCGCTGGCTGAGCCTGTCGAAGCCTGGAGAAAAAAGCAATCCGGCTTCGACAAGCTCAGCCCACGGTGCGTTCAGTAAAGATGGGTGTATTGAGCAGAAGATAAACCTGTGAATAAAAAAATCTGAGCTTAAAAAATGTGCCTAAGAGATAGCTCTGAAAGACGGGGTTTTACGGCATACCTGATAAAAATTCCGGATAGTATAAACTATACCTGACCAGACACTGCTATTTTTAAAAGGTAAGAGTTAATGGATTTGAGAAAAATGCCAATTACTCTTTTATGTAAGCCCAATAATAACCGTGATCAGTTCCCTGTCTAACTTTTTTTGCATCATACATCAGTTGTATATCACGAGTAATACGCTTTAATTTTAATGATTTAAGCTTTTTTCCTGTCTTGTGGTTAACTGGTGTTAAGCTACTGGAAGCACCCTTCCCTCCCCAGATACAATCTCTGATAATAGCTTCAGCTTTGCCTTTTTTGATTTTAATTTTTTGTTTATGATGTATTCCCGGTCCTCTAAAAGCACCACAACCTGTCCAGGTGAAAATAAAAGTTATTTTCCATGGGGTGGAATTTTTTACGTAGCCATAATATGAATGTCCGTAGGATTCAATATGAAAACAAAAAAAAGTGAACATAGCAGATAATAAAATTACACGATTCAACATTTTTTCTCCAAAAATCACGTCTGTTAATTAGTCGGTACTGAAAACAGGCAAACAATTGCTTATATATTCTTCAGAAACGACTAATTATTGTTAAATAAAAGATGTTTCCAGGGCATTCTACTCAAATGTAATGCTTAACACCATTATGAATTTCTTTGCTCAGTATATTGGACGAATAATTAATTAAAAATCAGAACCTCATCCCACTTTAAATTTGCATGCTACTATGTAGTTATAGGATGAGTAGTGGAGACCGGATCAAAAATATTTTGATTTATATTAAGGATTAATGCTCTGTTCAGAATAAAAATAATACATCATCACTCAATCTCCTGATTGAGTATCCTTTACAAAAAATAGATCTTTGTCTCTTTTTGCAACAGTAGAAAACAGATAACTAAAACTGTATTTTATACCAGTAATAATTTTTCTATATTGCTCATCTGCTAACTTCAAATTTATGACTTATTGAAAATTAACGACACTGAATTAACACAAAAACGTTTACCTGTGGTATCAGGTCCATCAGAAAAAACGTGTCCTAAGTGGCTGTCACAAGTTGCACACCTTATTTCAGTACGCACCATACCATGACTCAGATCTTCTATGTAACGAATAGCTTCGCTATTAACAGGCGCATCAAAAGCAGGCCAGCCACAGCTAGCATCATATTTGTTGATTGAAGCAAAGAGTTGCGCCTGGCAGCAGGTACATGAGTAGATTCCCTTTTGTTGATTATATAACAACTTGCCTGAAAAAGGTACTTCTGTTCCCTGCTGCCGACAGACATAATATTGCTCACCTGTTAGCACGCTGCGCCAGTATTCATCAGGTTTGCTAACTTTATCTGTCTTTTGCTTCATGGCAATAAATCTCCACAGTGTAACTATTTAATCAAAGGCAAACAACCTAAATTAAAGTCAACCAAGCCGAATATTTCTTATATAAAAAGAAAAATGTGATTTATAGAGAATTAACTCTAGTTTTAAATTATTATATTATATAACTTAACCGGAGTGGTAGATTTTGAAGTACTACGTCATACCGCAGTATAAATTTGTTGCTTAGTTATTTTTTTAAATTTATAATTCTCTTTTAACTTTTCTGTTTTATTTCTCTTTTTTCAGCGTTTATAATCTCCATTTTATATATACCATTCAACTTCAAGATACAGGGTTTTCATTTTTTATAATTCTTTAATAACAATGCCTTGTGTTAAAGTTCATTCCGCATTTTCTGTTCCAATAAGTGTAGCCACTCCTGTTTAATGTTTTTTTTATACGGAAATCTATCTTGTATTAATGTTTTGATCTCCTTATAATCAACAAGTTTTTCCAAACCACCTAATGAGGCTATATTATATGATATCGCTTCTAAGTTATTCATTACTCTCTCGTTATATTGAGACATTATTTCTTTAAATGCCCTAAATGACATATCACCTTTTTCTAACCATTCTTCTACAGCGCATTCTTCATTTTTACAAATGTCATTATAAACTTTCGTTGCCATATATTCATTGAGCAAAGATTTAAAAGCGTCTGTTAAAACGTTTTCTTTTTCTGGTAACATTTTGAATATAGCAACAAAATTCCTGTCTTCTAACACACCAAAATGATCTTCTATTATTTTTTTTGCATCAAATTCACCGGTTTCTTCATTTTTTTTAACATCTAACAAAACAGACTGAAGTACCTCTTCTCCCGGGTTACTATTACTAAATGTCTTAACTTCGTTTTTTGATAGTTCAAAATTTACTTTTGTTTCTTTAAACCATAAACTTGGTGAAAATAGTTTTTGTAACAACAGAAACAAATTATTACGTTCATTATCTGGTGTTTTGAAGAAAGAAGACAAAAATTTTTCCAGCCTGCTTTTTTGGAAAGGATTATTTTTCTCGGAATTAGTCCATTCTCCTGATACTGATTTATTATGTTTTTTCAAAATGCCTTTGATTTTTGTCTCTGCTGTACCGGCATCTGCATTATGTGTGTTGACTTTACTTACTGAATCTGATTTGTCGTTAATATGTGGCATTTTATTTCCTCCTTCTACCTGGATTTAAAAAAAAATTAAATCGAATTTTTAGTCAGGCAGATAAAAAATCATCACTGCAACCAGATGAAAAATAAAACATTTTTTATCGGTTAACGATGATAATTAAGATTTTATATATTGATTAAACTTTTTAATTTAAAACATCAGGAAACATTTTAAAAATTAACTTATTGATTTATTTAATTTTTATCTTTAAAGTGCAATTCAGATTAAAAACTAATATCCTTTTTATTGTATCAATAAATAGTAAGAATAAAAATCAAATATTATGCAATGCAGAATAACATTATAGATGTAAAAAATCTCAGGATGAAATATACTGTTGTGCAGCAGACATGGCGTTTTACAAGAATCGGTGTCTGTTTTAGGTGGTTACAAAGCAGCCATGCAATCTGCGCACAGGTTAATTTTACATTGAAGGAATTTTGCAATGCACACAGAAAAAGGCTGTCTGTTTGTTGTAGCCACACCCATTGGCAATTTAGAAGATATCTCGTTAAGAGCGCTGAACACTTTGAAAAGCGTTGATCTCATTGTGGCTGAAGATACCCGGCACAGTAAAAAACTGTTAGCCCATTTTAATATCAATACGCCATTATCAGCCTATCATGATTACAGCAAACCTGCTGTTACTGAAAAAATCATCAGGCGTCTGACTGAAGGTAATAATATTGCTCTGATTTCAGATGCCGGAACACCGTTGATCTCTGATCCTGGTTACCGCTTGGTGAGCATTGCCCATGAACAGGGTGTCAGGGTACGACCACTACCGGGTCCCTGTGCGTTAATTTGTGCGCTTTGTGTTGCAGGTCTGCCTTCAGACCGGTTTTTATTTACAGGTTATTTGCCAGCCAAACCCTGCGCCAGAAAAAAAGAGATTGAACAAATGGCAGAGAGTACTTACACATGGATATTTTATGAAACACCTCACCGAATTGTGCATTCACTGGCAGATCTGGTGCATACCATGGGTCCGGCAAGAAAAATCACCATCGCCCGGGAGCTGACGAAACACTTTGAAACGGTGTTAAGTGGAACAGCGGAAGAAATTTATTCCCGTGTCAGCGAAACACCGGAACAACAAAAAGGTGAATTTGTCGTTTTAGTTGCCGGAAAAGAAAAGGAAAAGCCTGCGGTTACTTTACAGGCAGAGCAAATGATGAAAACACTTATGTCAGAGCTTTCTCTGAAACAAGCCAGCAGTGTAGCTGCAAAATTAACCGGGATTCAAAAGCGGGAACTTTACAACTTAGGATTAAAACTAAACTTACAATCATAATAAGTACGGGTTATAATGTGCAGGGTTGTAAAAAGGTCCGAAGGTAAAACACAACGAACCTTTATGCTAACGCCAGATAAAAGTTACTAAAAAATTCAGGTAAATATATGTCATCATTAGGTTTTATAGTAAATATAGCAGGTAATATTTTTGTACTCATCGTACTGTTGAGATTTTTGCTACAATTAGTTCGTGCAGATTTTTACAACCCGGTCTCTCAGCTTATTGTTAAAATAACCGGACCTTTTGTTAATACTTTACGCCATCTGATCCCCGGATATAAAAATTTTGATATGGCTTCACTGCTCTTCGCTTTAATAGCAGAAGCACTGGTCATTTATCTGACCATCTATGTTACTGTATGGGGAGCGGCTTCACTGCCTTTTGTTTGTTTACTTTTTTTGTCTGTATACAAATTAATTACTTTACTGTTAAAAATTTATTTTTATGGATTAATCATAATCGCCATTGCCAGCTGGGTAGCACCTTACAGTAACAATCCGGTGTTACGCTTAACTGCTCAGATTATTGAACCGATTGTTTCCCGGGTAAGACGCTTTGTCCCTCCTCTTGGAGGTCTGGACTTTTCATTTATGGTGGTTTTTTTTATTATCATGGGAATTGAAAGGTATTTACCTTCTTTTTTTAATACGCTCAGTCACATGCTAAATCTTTCATACTGCTCTGGTATGTTTACTTAGCTATTGCACCTGAGAGTGAAAGTATCAGTACTCAATCACTTATTGCATCAAGAATACTTTTTATCACCATATGAGGTCTACCGATGTCAGTACTGATGCTCTTATGTGCCAGAGAACGATAAATCGATTCTCGTTGCTTGTAAATAGCGGCTAATGTTTCGTAACGATCAGGCACATTTTGTAGCAACGGGCGTCTTTTATCTTTTAACGTACGCTCAACCTGTACCTCTATAGAGGCTTTCAAAAATACAATAAAACCAGTATTTGCCATTAGCTCACGGTTTTCTGATCGCATAACAGAACCGCCTCCGGTTGCGACAATAATATTTTGTTTACCCGCTGACTCTCTGAGCAACGCAGTTTCTCTGTCACGGAAACCGGTTTCACCTTCTTTATCAAAAACCCATGAAACAGGAACACCGGTGCGGGATTCTATTTCACGATCAATATCAACAAACATCCGATCCATTGTCTCAGCCAGCAAACGACCAATGGTACTTTTTCCGGCACCCATGGGACCGATCAGATAAATATTTTTAGAATACATGCAACCTCAGCCTAAGCCTACTTCAGACAAATAATGCCAGATAAAAAGTATCATTTTACATCAATTTGCAGTCATGGATTCAGTTATAATTTTAGGTGTAATAAAAATCAACAATTCAGATTTTTCATCTTTATCCACTTTGTTACTAAATAAAGCACCGATTAGCGGAATATTGCCTAATAGCGGTACTCTCTGCCTGGATTTTTCAATGGTTTTTTTAAAGACACCACCTAAAACAACAGTTTGTCCGTTATTTACCAGTAACTGAGTATTGATTTCATTTAAAGAAGAAATCGGATTTCCCTTGGCATCTGTGCTGGTCACTTCATTATTTTTTACATCTACATCCATGATAATACGTCCGTCCGGAG
>JAPORK010000459.1 GCA_026710285.1 Endozoicomonadaceae bacterium
ATGAATTTACTATACACAAACCCTGGTTCGGGGTTTGTGATTAAATAATATATGAAGCTTGAGTCCGAATTTGTCACGCATCTTGTTTCAACAAAAAAATTGTCGCAGAAGGCTTATACAGCACAAATAAAAAAGGTGATGGCCAGAGAACTGTTTAACCGGAATATTTCCAGACCTGAACCTCCAGTGCAAGAATCTCGCATCCGAGAAGATCTGAATCGAACAGGTCCGGATGACATAGAAATCTTTGAATAAGAAAAATGATATCACTTTTCTGGTTAATCACTGGTGTAAAAAAGCTTTATTCTGCCACCAAATTATTTTTTACAAAAGTCTGACCTTGCTCTGATGATTAGGGTAAATCTTAGTCGGTGCTGACCACTATTATTAAAAATTTAATAATAGTTAGGTGAAATTTTTTTATGTTGCTCAAAAGATGACTTAATAAACACGATACACGCTTAATCAAGTGATAGTGTGAAGATTTGTTTTGCAAACCAGAGTGAAAGCTTTCTATCCGATCAGATTAAACATAAAAACCATTAATAACAGTGCCTTACGCACATAAATTGAAGGTTAGGTAATGTGCTTGTGATTCACATTTTGATGTGGTAAAATATGGTATTGTATCTAGTTTAGAGGTTTTTAACTTTTTTAAAAATACATATTCCTCATCGATACAATAATATCTAAAACAGAAAAAACTTCAATATTAACACATAATAAATCCTTTAAAATTAGCATTTTAGAGCCTTTTAAAAATTATTGAATTAAAGATTTTTTTAAACGGTAAAAAACTCATAAATCAATAATTCTTATATTTTAAGTGATCATAATTCATTTAAAGTATTGGTAAATAAAGATATTTATCTTTGGAGGTATATTCAATGAAACAATCAATCATTTCTACTGCAAATTCAACAAGCGATCTGCCAATAACATCAACTCAACCAGCAGATGCACACCTACAATATAGTCAGGATGTACAGAGCAACGAGAAGACTAATATATTCAAGTCGTTAGGCGCCTCAGCTGTACGGCGAACTAAGGCAATAATTAACGGCATAAAAAACGCTCCTAATGCAATTATCAAACGATTTCTGAATTTAATCAATCGCATCATGGGTCAGACACCTTCACACACCATGGATCAGACACCTTTAATAGATGCAATAAGGCAGCAGGATCTGGAAGCTGTGGACGCTTTGATGAAAAGTTCAGCCACTAATTTTAATGAAAGCGATAAATTCAGAGGAACACCTCTGATGTGTGCAGCATTTTATGAAAATTATACAATTATAGACGCCCTGAAGGGTAAAGGGGTTGATGCTAACGCACAAGATTTTTTGGGTAATACAGCTTTAATATGGGCTGTAGAGAGCAGTGTTAATAATAGTGAATGTGTAAAACGCTTACTTACAATGAAAGATATTGACGCTTCTATCAAAAATAACAAAGGCAAAACAGCTTTAGATTATGCTGAGGCGAATAAGAATGAAGAATGTATCAAACTCCTCAGGGACTTAATTGCTTTGAAAAACTTAAACTCTACTTCCGCTCCTGTCGCAAATAAAAATGATCAGACATCTTTAGCAGAAGCAGTAGAGAAGGAGAGCGTACAATCATAGCGAACCCATATTGAGCAACATGAATTTACTATACACAAACCCTGGTTCGGGGTTTGTGATTAAATAATATATGAAGCTTGAGTCCGAATTTGTCACGCATCTTGTTTCAACAAAAAAATTGTCGCAGAAGGCTTATACAGCACAAATAAAAAAGGTGATGGCCAGAGAACTGTTTAACCGGAATATTTCCAGACCTGAACCTCCAGTGCAAGAATCTCGCATCCGAGAAGATCTGAATCGAACAGGTCCGGATGACATAGAAATCTTTGAATAAGAAAAATGATATCACTTTTCTGGTTAATCACTGGTGTAAAAAAGCTTTATTCTGCCACCAAATTATTTTTTACAAAAGTCTGACCTTGCTCTGATGATTAAGGTAAATTTTAGTCAGTGCTGATCACTATTATTAAAAATTTAATAATAGTCAGGTGAATTTTTTTTATCTTGTACAAAAAATTATTTAATAAACGCAATACACGCTTAATCAAGTGATAGTGTGAAGGTCTGTTTTGCAAAACAGAGTGAAAGCTTTCTATCCGATCAGATTAAATATAAAAACCATTAATAATAGTATCTTATGCACACAAACTGAAGATTGGATAATGTGCTTGTGATTCACATTTTGATGTGGTAAAATGTGGTATTGTATCTAGTTGAGAGGCTTTTTATCTTTTTTAAAAAAACATATTCCTCATCGATTTACAATATCTCTAAAACAGAAAAACTTCAATATCAACACATTCTAAACCCTTTAAAATTAGCATCTTAGAGCGTTTTAAAAATTGTTGAATTAAAGACTTTTTAAACGGTAAAAAACTCATAAATCAGTAGCTTTTATATTTTAAGTGATCATAATTCATTTAAAGTATTGGCAAATAAAGATATTTTATTATTTTTGAAGGTATATTCAATGGCACAATCAATCACTCCTATTGCAAGTTCAACAAACAGTCTGCATACAACATCGACTCAATCAGCAGATGCATACAGTGGGATATTACAACATAGTCAGGGTGTACAGAGCAACGAGAAGACTAATATATTCAAGTCGTCAGGTGCCTCAGCTGTATGGCTGACTAAGGCAATAAAAAACGCTCTTAATGCAATTACCAAATGGTTTCTGAGTTTAGTCAATCGCATCATAGGTCGAACACCTTTAATAGATGCAATAAAGCAGGAGAATATGCAAGCTTTGCACGCTTTGATTCAAAATCCAACCACTAATTTTAATGAAAGAAATAAAAAAAGAGAAACGCCCCTGATATATTCAGTATGCAGAGGAAATTATGAAGCTGTAGATGCAATGAAGACAGTTAAAGGGCTTGATGCTAACGCACAAGATGATTGGGGTAATACAGCTTTAATATGTGCTGTATCGGCTGATCATAGCGGCGAATGTGTAAAACTCTTACTCAAGTATACAGGCATCGACGCAAATATAAAAGGTATAGAAGGCAAAACAGCTTTAATGTATGCTGTTCTTTATAAAAGAAGTATAGAAACCATAAATACCTTGCTTAACTCCAAAGATTTAGATGTTAACATACAAGATGACCAGAAAAAAACAGCTTTAATGTATGCTGCATATTCTGGTAATTCGGAATATGTAGAACGCTTACTGGAATTGGAAGATATTGATGTTAATCTGCAAGATAAGATGGGTAACACAGCTTTAAATTATGCTATTATTAGTGATAATAAAAAATGCACCAAACTCATCAGTGAATTTATTGCTTCGAAAAATTCAAACACTTCTGCTCCTACTCCTGCAGCAAATGAAAATGATCAGACATCTTCAGCAGAGGCAGTAGAGAAGGTGAGTGTACAATCATAGCGAACCCATATTGAGCAGTATGAATTTACTATACACAAACCCTGGTTCGGGGTTTGTGGTTAAATAATAAAAGCAGAGGTTTTTATTCACCCAAAAACCCCTGAGCCAGGTGTTACTAGATAAAATACACACACGAAAGCATTCTTTTACTCTTCTATGGTTGATATACTCAACCTTTATGTTGCAACGCCTACGTTTTATCGCAACACCCATACTTTGTTAACAAACCCGGTGAACTTTTTTTTAAAAAATTGCTCTAAGTGTAACTTTAGGTAGTTATATGCAGAAAATCGCATAAAAATTAAGGTGTTGCAACAAAATGAATAAAAGACATGTTCTCATTGTATTGCTGGCAGGATTAATAGCTGCAAAAGCGCAGTTAAGCTCGGCTTCCCCTGATGATATTGCAAAACTGCGGCTTGTCCATCAGGCCAGAGCGCATAATGGTCTTCTGCCATTTAAGCATTCTGTAATACTCGAGCAAGCAGCAGAAAATCATAATCACTATTTGGTGCACCATAGAGTCTGTAGTCATTTCCAGAACGAAACAGGTCCAGTTTTTTCTGGCTATTCAATACGCGAAAGAGTTCATTTTGCTGGTTATCCTGCCAGGAGAAGCACTGAAAATATAAGCTGTCTGAACAAAAACAGTCATCATTCATGGGAAGCCGCTGTTTCCGGATTGATGGGAGCAATTTATCATCGCCAGGCTTTTTTGGATTATGAAACAGATGAAATTGGATTGTCTTACAGGCAGGGAAAAGAGAGTGATGCATTGCCACATAAATTTACTTTTGCAATGGGAAGCTCATATTTAAATCGACTATGCCAGTCCCGGTTAGCGACTAAATCAAATAAATCTGCTCTACCACCTGGTAGATACTATTTTTTTAAAGGCTTGTGCCGTAACCCCGAAACTGAAGTAAACAGAGAAGATTACGAAAGTACAAGATATAAATTATACAAAGCTGCACCAGATGTAATTATTTATCCCTGGGACGGACAAAAAAATGTTTTTCCGGCTTTCCTTGATGATGAACTTCCTGATCCTACGCCGACACTGGCATTATCAGGTATGCCTGTATCTATTCAGTTTAATGCTTTACTTGAAAAAGTTAGTATTACAGATTTTACACTGCGGGAGGCATCAGGAAAACCAGTGGAGGTCTGGCAGCTGGATGCTACAAATGACATCCATAAAAAAATGTCTTCTCACCAGTACGCATGGTTTCCGGTAAAACCACTAAAACGTGCAACAGCGTATCATGCTTCTGTCAGATATATAGCAAATAATCAGCCACAGGAGAAATCCTGGACATTTCAAACTGAGCCGTATCATCATAAGTTTGTGTATTCAGTTTCAAAGCAAAATAACGTTGTTTTCCTTCCTGAAAGAGAACAGGTTACTGTGCAGTGGGAGGATAGTGGTGACAGTATTAAGAGTCTATCATGCTGGTGTGTTAGCTGTAATTCAAAAATAGAAAGCTTTAATACAATTAGTCTGTTCGCATACACTAAAAACATAAAGTGCACAATAGCAGACAGAGCCGGAAATGAGCTGACTTTTTTTGCAAAACGGGCATGATTGATGATTTCAGCCTGAAAGACATAGCTTCAGACACCTTCACTTAAACGTTAATTCGTTTAACTGAATTTGATAACATTCTTATTGATTCTGTAACCTGAGGCAGTTATGGCGCTGGTTTTTTAAAAATGGTACCACATCACTTTACATTGGTAATCAGTCTGAGTGATGTAAAAGATAATTTTGCAACCTGTATGCTATATGTATTTTGTATTTTGTATTTTGTATTTTCAGTTGACTTTTGATACTTTCCTTTTACAAGATGGAGATTTCCTGTTAGTTAATCGTTTGTTGAAATATTCATATTCTAACGAGATCTCCACTCTTGTCACACCGACACCAAACAATACTTAATCTTTTCCTTCTGTACCGCAAGCTTCCCTTTCTAATGAATCAGAATTATCTGGCAATGGATTAACATGAAATAAAAAAATTGCCATTTTTGCCAAATGTTCTTGCTGTTCAGGAGAGCTGGCAATTTTCCATAAGGAATAGAAATCATTAACAATAAGGCTTCCCAGTTTTTTTTCGACTTTCAGTTTTCTTGACTGATGATAAATATCTGTTTTATTAGACATTGTAAGGCGATTTAAAAGATGACAAAAAACGCCAGGGTGATATGATTCATGATAATAGGCTAATAAGTGCTCTACTGTAGGCTTGTAGTCAGGATCAGGTAACTGAGGGGGCATGTTATTATCGGTAACACCACCAATTACTGATATAAGATCTTCTGACCTGTTATTAAGTGTCAATGTTCTTATCTCATGGTTATTCATAAAGTGCTCCCTATAATTTACCAATATTGTCTTTTGATAAGTAATGTCTGATTTAACAGAAGGATACTTTACACATTGTTGTAATGTTCTGCCCGGTAAAGCTGAGGCAACTTGTTGCAGCAGATAAAAATTATCTGTTGTTTGCAAGTCTTTCTCAACGTAATAATCATGCAAATTAAGTAATGCCGAATAAACGAAAAATTGTGCTTCCTGTTCTGTTTGTATATTTTTATCACCTTTTTTCAGGATTATTTTTGTTAGATTGGTAATCGCAAGTTTTTTGTTCTGTGTGGCTTTGAGAAAATCTAAACAAGTCACATATTTTTCAAAAAATCGAAATACTGACACCCAGTTGAAATATTTGTAATTCCAATTTTTTTCAGCTTGTTGTAACCTGTAAACAGTGTGTGCCTGTTCCAGCTCATGAATTAATTTTTTTTCTTTTTCTTCTTCTGTCGTTAAACTATCTGTTTCTTCATGCTGCGATGCAGTAGATTGTTCTTCCTGTTCCGAAGCTGTTTCACCATGATTTGGCGTAGCTTGTGCTGTTTTACCGGAAAGCAATATGACTATTGCACAAATAATTATATAACACTTTGTTCTTTTTATCATAAGAGATCAACCTTGTTATTATTTTATATTACTGGTTAAAAAATTTTTCTCTGTTATTTTTGTCTACTCCTCATAAATTACAGAGGATACAAAGTATTGCAGATATTGAAGGTTAACAGCTTAGTATAAGAATATAAAAAAACCAGCGTTCAATAATTGATTTTATTTTTGCATTTAAATTGTAATTGAGTAATAATCAATTTTAAAATAAAAAATTCTCTCTTTAATATTATAATTATCCCGATAACAGCGGTAATATCTGTATGATATTTAAATTATCATACAACTGTAACACAGTAAGAGTAAAAATAAATTAGCCACCATTTAAAATAAAGCATTCTTCTTTAAATATTATAACCAGCCTGATAATAACAGTAACCGTTCAATGAAATTTCAATTATGTAAACAATTAATCTTTTTTACAATTTGGTTTTCCGTATTATTTATTTTTTATGTACCAGTCATTATCTATTCATCTGCTTTACATAAAGAAAAGTATAAAAACAGATTATCTGATCATCAGCTAACTTCACCTGAAGCAGGGACGGCAGGAGCTACTCCATGGTCAAATGCTTTTAATTTTAAAGGTGTATGGGGAGCACAGATTGATCCAGGAACAGGTGTTTTAAGTGTACACGTTAAAGCAGGAAATTTATTGAGTAATTTAGGGCATGGTCCTGATGTTGATCTGGAAGTGAATTATAGCAGTAATGCCAATACTAATATTGATGGATTAGGAACTGGCTGGAGCTGGAATTTAACTCACTTTAGTCCGCTAACAAATAGTCTGACAACCTCTATAGGTCAAAGCTTTTATCTGCAGCAGAAACATAATGGTCGGTGGTATCCTTTATATCATAAAATGCAGGATATTCACATTGGTGGTACCAAAGCAGAACATTTTACGATTACTTATGCCAATGGTTTGCGGGAAACCTTAAATCATCAGGGATATGAAACCATGCTACAACAACAAGATGGTTGGCGGGTATATTTTACTTATCAGCCGGGGACACACCGGTTACAATCTGTCAGTGATGACGAAGGAAATAATATTGAACTGTTATATCAAAAAGACTATATCAAAGTAACGAGTAAAGGCAGTGAAGGGCAGCCGGTTTCAGTATTGCTTAATATAAAAAACGGCGAATTACGCAAATTTATATTACCTTTAAAGCACAGTCATGCCGGTTATGGTATGGATTGTATTTATGCAGGTCATTTGCTTACCAGGATAAATTATCCGACCGGATTAACGGAAACGTTTACCTATAATTGTACAGATGCAATGAAAGTTAGGGCAGATAAAGACTTTCTTGCAAGCTCATTATGTGTCATTATCGGAAAAAGAGTTGATCCTGGCGCCGGACAACCTGCTATGCAAGAGACTTATGAATATAGTAAAACCAACAGTAATCAACATAATTACCTTGGTTTTAATGCCCAACTGACAACAACAGCTTCTGTAAAAAAAGATATATTATTTGAAGCTCCAGTTAATTATACTTATCAGACGCAGGAAGATAATGGTATTTTTCTTGAGATTCGGACTTACAATAAATATCATTTACTTATTAATGATCAAAGAATCAGTGATCGTACCCGACATCTATTGTCAGAGATACAAACTTTTTTCTGTCGTGTAGATTATTTCAATGCTTGCGCTCATTTATCTTTTGAAGAACTACCACTAACTTATAGTCAGCCACTAAAAATTATTACAAAAGTTTGGAGTGAAAATTCATATATACCTGCAGTGACTACTGAAACTTACCACTACGATAAGAAAGGAGAGATGATTTTTCATAAAGATGCTTATGGTCGTTTAAGTAAGATATCTTATTGTTCAATAAAAGGAGATGTAGACTGCCCTGCTGAACCCAATGGATGGAATTTAGGTGTACTTACAAAATCTATTACCGTCTATCCTGCCAGTAATGATCCAGCTTTGCCGCCAGCTGTTGTTACCCGTAATTACTATCGTAAACTACCCAATCGAAAGGGTCATGATTATATTTTAGTGCTGGATCATCAAACAAGGCAATCAGGAGGACAACAAATCACAACAACCCGGCGTTATTATCAGGATACAGATAACAGCCTGACATATGGATTATTGAAACAGGTGAAGCTGACAGATAATGTGTATAGACCATTCGGACTTCATGAGATTATTCATGATTATTATTATAAAAGGAGTGCAGATAATTGCAGCAAAACAACTTATAGTGCAACTGAATTAGGTGGAGGTAAACAACGATTCTCTTCATTTGTTACCACCAGCTTGTTCACTAATCATGTATTAAAACAGATTGATGCTTCCGGTCAAAGTACTATCCGCTACCACTATGATTTATGGGACAGAGTTGTTCAGATAGAGATGAATTCCGGAACCACTTTCGCTTTAAGTCGCAACTATCAATATACGATTTCTCCACACCGTAATCAACTGATAATTACAGCAACTAACGGATTACGCAGTAAAATTATTTTTGATGGGGCAGGACGAGCGTTGATACATTTTCGTGAAGCTTTTTCAGAAGATGGAAAAGTAATTACCAATCACTGGATTCCTGCTAGTAAAACAATTTATGACAACTACGGACGTATAGCAGCTCAGTCTGTTTATATTGCTTCTCCATCAGGTAAAACAGAAGCATTAACGACAACAAAGGAATATGATGATTCAGGCAGGATCATCCGTTCTTACCAGCCAGATGGAGAAATCAGTATCAACCAGTATGATGATACCAGAAGATGTGTTGTTAGTTATCAGCAAAGTGCTAATGGCAACTATTCCTCTGTTGTTGTAACCCATGCTAACATTCTGTATAAACCTGTTGAACAGTGGCTGTTTCCAAATGACAATAATGCTTTACCCGTTTCTGAAAACTTGTGCAACATGCAAATAAACAAAAATACTTCACTAGACGTTAAAATTTCCACCATGATCTATGATGGTTTTGGTCGTATAATAATTGCAACAGATCCTCTGGGGCATGTTATAAAAAAAGAGTATGATACATTGGGAAGGTTGGTTAATATTACTGACCCTAAAGGAAATAAAATACACAATGTCTACGATTTAAGCGGACATGTTATTCAGCATTGGGTACAACCTGTCTCTGGTGGAAATTATTTATTAGCTTCCGCTGAATATAACGCAGTAGGTGAGCTGTTATGGCGAGCCGGAGAAGATGGTCTTCCTACCCAATTTACTTATACTAAAGAAGGTCATCTGGCTACTACAACGACACCCGACGGGCATACAATGGCATTACAATATAATGTTATTGGATTGCCTATCAGTAAAAAAATTGATGGGAAATTTCAGATACAGACAAGTTATAATCCGGTTACTTTACTGGTCAAAAAACAGACGGATAATACAGGTAAAACACTGTTTACTTACAGTGATGATGGTCTTCTATTATATCTTCAGCACATTGGCACACATGGTTATCTGAATTATAAGTTACAGTGGAAGTATGATCAAAACAGGCGTATTGTCAGTGTTACTGATATCAATGCAAATCAAACACAAAATATTTATGACAAATTAGGACGCTTGACTGAAGTGCATTATCGATCCGATCATGGAAAAACAGAGATCTTATCAACACTGAATTATGATGATTTTTCCCGTGTTATTACGGTTCATTATGGTAGTGGTATGCAGAGAAAAATTGCTTATGATTCTTTTGGTCATCCAAAAAATATTAGAGATAGATTGAATGGCAGATTGCTGTCATCCTGGTCATTTTATTATGATGCAAATAATAATATTACAACACAGATTTATAAGGCAGCCAATGATCAGCAAGCTACCTTCAACTACAAATATGATGCACTGAATAA
>JAPORK010000066.1 GCA_026710285.1 Endozoicomonadaceae bacterium
CTGATTCAATTAAAGCACCTGAAAGCCATCCATACGGTATTGGAGGGCAGGCTGTATCTCCATGCAGCGGACAATATTTTGTTATAGTTAAACGACCATAAGCATCTTTATGATAATTAGTACGACCATATTCATCATAAGAAATTGTTTCTGTGCTGATAGCCGGATAATCGGCACCATCACTCCAGAGTCTGGTCACTATCTTTAATGGGAGGCTGTAATAAACGGGTAAATTTGCAAAAGAAGAGTGAGCGCAACCATTTGGATTATTTCTTTGGCAAAAAAAAGTTTGTACTTCTGATAATTTTTTTCCTGTATGCATACTGATTTTTTTATCATTAATCAGCAGATGATATTTATTATAAGTGCGAATTGCTTTAATAAGTCCATTATCTGCTGCTGTTTGATAAGTGTAATCCACTGGTGCATCAAATAAAATATCTTCAGAGGAGCTAGGAGTTACATGTAACCCTGAATTAAAACCAAGATAATTATGCTCACTTTGATTAACTTTGGAATAATAGTAATGCACTATCATCATTGGCTGATCTGCACCCGGATCAATCGAGACTCTGGTAATAACACATGAAGCATGAGCTAAAGAGTTATCAGAGACCGGTATTTTCATTGCCGATTTACAGTCATAATAAAATTGTTTGGCAAGTCCTGTTGGGTAGATAATTTGTGTAATTAAGTGTTTCATATAGCGAATATGAAGTCCGGAGATAATATAATGCTGTGGTGACTGAAATGATATATTGCATATTTCATTTTTTGATTTATCAATAATAAGAGAAACTGGCTTTCCAAGAGCATCTTTATTAATGACATAAATGTTATCGTTTGTATAATGTAATGCAATACAATGACCTTCATCATCGATTATTGACTGTAATAAGTGGGTTCCCGGAACATAAGAAAAATGCACAGACCAGCCATTTTGTTGTTGAAGTTTTGCTTCATAGCCATCATGATTAAGCGTTTCCCGCAGACCATTAGCATAAGTAATTACAAAAGCACTTTTTTTATCACTATCAATGCGAATATCCTGAAACTTATGGTATAAAGGAAACCATTGACTCTGATTTTTTTTAAGGTAAAAATTTTGACCTGTAGATGTTGTCAATTGATTGGTTAAAGGATTAAAATGTGTAAGATTCCAGCTCCATCCATAACCAAGCCCATCTGGATTAGCAGTTGTACCACTGTTGTAATTTGCTTGTAAATCAATATCAGGTCCATGTCCTTCATTGCTTATCAAACTACCGACTTTTATGTGAGCAGAGAGCATACCTGTACGCGGATCTGTCTGTGTATTTATCGTTTTTTTAAAATTAAAAGCGTTAGACCATAAAGATGATTCATTACTGTTTTCTGTTAACAAATGTGATGATCTCTTTTCCTTGTGATCATTTGCTGAAGATAAATTTCTGGCAAACCCTGTTTTTGTTTGTTTTAAAAAATTTGATACAGTATATTTTTTTACATTTTCAAAAAAAATGTTAGCATATGTTAACGGATAAAAAATTGTAATAACAAGGAGTAATACAGTAAGAAAAGTAACTGAAAAACGGAATAGTTTAGCAACATAAACTACTCTTAAGCATTGAAACAGCATTAGGAAATTTCCAGTTTTTTTATTTTGGCTTATTAAAAAGTAAAATTCAAATGATTTGCAAAAATAAAAACACTACATACAGGTAGCAGCCGGATATTTTCATCCATGACAAAATATAGCATAATATAGCAATGAGCAATGATTTAGTTTGTTTCTTAATGATTTGGACATACAGGCTATTTAATTGTAAGTACATCGATTAATCTGTTTTTTTAGTCTGTTTATAGTGTTCTGTAAAGCCACTGTTATTAGCATAATTATAATATTCAGGATAAAAGTTTTTATTCTAAATTCTGGTTAATTTATAATCAATCATAATTTGAAGGCAGCTTAAGTATAAAAGTAAGATAAATTATTATTCTGCTGTTTTTATATTCTTATGCTAAGCTTTCCATTCTCATCATTTAAAGTACTCTGCATTATCTGTTAAGGAGTGGATAAAAAATAATAAAATAAAATTTCTTTATAATCACTAAAATAAAAACAATAAGGTCAATGTCTTATGATAAAAATAATAAAATACTATATCATCACTTTTGCAATGCTCATATTACTTTTTGGTACAGTCACACAGGCCAAGACAACCGATGATCAACAAGAGTCATCACAAAAGAAAAGTGGATCTACTGTATCACAACATGAAAAAACAGATGAGCTAACTGAAAAAAAAGATGAAGATATAATTAGTATACTGGAAAAGGCATGTATTGTTAATAAGTTTAAAAAGGCTGAACAAAATTGGGACTATGAACATTTCAACTGGGTGAAAGCATTAAGATTTTTTACAAAATATATGACTTATGCAGAGTTTCTGGAAGCCACGAAAAACAAAAAGTGTGCTATTGCCAACTTAACAAAAATAATCATAGAAAAAGATGATAATGATATACAAACAGAAGTAGAAGCACTATTTTTTATTTATTCTGCATTAATCACTTTACATGATCATTATGTTGAAAAAAACTTACAGGAAGAAGATAGTTTTCATCTGTTGGAGCAGGTTGCCTCAGTTTTACCAAATAATAAGTTAAAATTTGATATATGTTGTGATCCTCCTGAATTAAGCATTGCTTCTCAACATAAAATACTCATGCAGTACAAGTATCATTTCCTGAATAACCCTAATATACGACTTTTAAGGCTTACTAATACTTTAAAAGAACTTATAATGATAATGAAAAGAAGAAATGAAGAGGACGTTCCAAACTATGCTGCTGCTAAATCTAAACCTTCAGTAGAAGATTTATTTGTATATTGCGAAGACAGTGAGCAGCCAGCTATGTTTCTTAATCTTATAAAGAGTTTGACAATGTTGAAAAAACCAATTATTCATTATCAATCAAGCAAATTGCAACCTGAAAAAGCACTGGAAACTATGCTTATTGATGATTTTAATGACTTATGGCAAACTTCTAAAATTGATCATTGTCGCGAACACCTGGCAAAAGTAGCAGTTTTTTTATTTGAGACCAATCCATTGCAAGATGATTTTAATTCATAAAAAAGGAAATTGAGCAGTTTTTAGTTTAGTCTGCCTGTATGACAAGAATGGAGATATTGTTAAAATTTGAGCATTCCAAAAACTCGCTAAATAACAAGAAATCTCCATCTTGTGGGAGCAAATTTTCAACAGCTATTTGAAAATATAATTAATTAAAATTACTACTTTTAACAATAAAGAGAGATTTGTTTATCAGCATTTATTAATTAAGCACTATTTTAAGATATAACCTCGATAAAAATGTTTATCTAATAATGATCAAATCCAGATCGTGGTAGTTGACTATGGTTAACTATATCAGACCTGATACCTACATTAGTTGTTATGCGCATTTCTCATTGATTAAGCGTAATAATGACAAGATAATGTTAAATATTTCTATTTCTATTTCTATTTCTATTTCTATTTCTATTATTTTTTCAAAGATCATCATCCCGATAAGGTAACATCATATAGGCATCAATTTTATATGGATTTATTGAGTCTTCTTCACCAACCATGGCAAAAAAATTCCTTTCTATATATTTGACTCTATTTTGATTGCGTACTGAATCACCATTCTCTAAAAACACATATTCAAACCATTTATTACTACTACCTCGCTCAACAACACCTACATGGTATGGATGCTGTAAAACAGCAATTTGGCGGGGTTTCCTCAAAATAGAACTAAATGTACTTATGTTATACCTGTTTAACGGTACATAATATTCATGGGGATTTAAGTTTTTTAAAATAGATTTAAAACATCTCAAAAAATCAACCATCTGATCCTTTGTGCCTCCGCCAGCATTAGATAAAACTGTATACTTTTTTTTATAAAATGATTCAAGATCTGACAGCAGTAGAGGATTTCTGGTCTTTTCTGCTGTCATGAGGAAAACTGCTGTATCACATACAATCAGATCATTGTCTTGTGATTTTAATGCTTTCCAAACATTAGCAACCTCATGCATGTTCTTCAAATTCAGAGCATCACCTCCGTCAACTTTTATGATATAAGCAGCGGCTTTTTCACGTAAAATTTGTAAAGGCATATCGACATTGAGTATTTGCCCTCTGCAGGCAGGTTTGCAGATTTTTAACATTTTAAAATTACACATTTCAATTTCTGACATCTCAGGAGAGGATACAGGAAGTGATGCAGATAGAAAAAATCCCATATCAACTGCTGCAGTAGCCAGCATGATACCTGCTTCTGTCAAACCTATAAAAGAAGCTGCCATATTGAGCCCTTTATTAGGAGGGACTGAAGCTGCAATAACAGGAACACTACTATAAACAGCCGCACCTCCTGCTACAGCAACGCCCAATGCAGCACCACCATAACTGGCTGCGGTAGCACCTAAAGTAACTACAGTTAAACCTGCCATAATCACTGTACTGGCAATACTGGTCCATTTTGCATGCAATGCATTTAACCCAAAGGAAGCAATATTTTCAAACCATTTAAACATACTTCCCAGCCATTCAGGTGTATTGCCTGAAGGGTCACTATTCATTATCGGATTGTTGCTGCCAAAGCCATATCCATCTCCTGACGGATCTTCACTGGTGAAATAGCGCATTTCCGGATTATAAGCCCGATGTCCATTACCTAAAAACTGCCAGCCGGTAGCAGGATCTGTTAATTCACCATCAAAGCCATACAATGTTTTCTGATACAGAGGTAATGAATTATTTTTGCGATGAAAAACCATACCATAAGGACTGTAAATATTAGACTGACTCAAATTGTAATGGTGAGAAGACCCTTTTACTTTATTAAGCACACCCACGACATCTCCTTTATAATCAGTTTCATTGTATGTCTGAATAACACTGTCGATGGTTTTGGCAACACCCAAATAACCTATAATATGTGTGCTTTGTTGAGGAGAGCTAATTTTTTCATTGATCAATTGCTCCCCCTGATAAAAAAGATAACGGGTATCCCCGGCACTTGCTGTTTTCACTATTCTGTTATTACTGTCGTAACTATAATAGCTATGCTGACCATCAGTTTTGTTCACCTGGACAATTTGATTTGAAGCATTGTAAAACAGATGATCACCTTCTCCGTCTGTTATCATATTACCCATTACATCATAATCAAAATGATGGGTGACCGTTGACTTATTATTCCATATTGTACCTGTTTCCTGAAGACGCAATGGAACTTGTGGATTAGAATAATGGTAGTCCATTTCTTTATTAATGGTTTTTCCAGCTGATGAGTCCTGTAATATTTCCCGGACGCTGGCAAGGCGATTTAGTGGCGTGAAGGTATAGTTTTGCCGGATAATAACCGGTGCCTGAATTAAACCTGAACCTGAAAGATTTGTATCTCTGGGGCATAGTGATAATCCATCAGAGCCTTTACAGAGCATACTGACTAAATTGTTAAGTGAATCATAGTGATAATTTAATTTTGCATATTCATTCTGGTTGGTTTTCTGAATAATTGTTGTAATATTATCATTGGCATCATAGTAGAAATGTTCATCATATAAAAGACGATTGCTCATCATGTCGATGGTTTCCAACAAATGACCAAAGGCGTCATATCGAAGCTTACGATTCATTCCACTGCCATAATGCAAAGCCTCAATACGGGAAAAATCATCATAGTCTGCAGTACCTGTCACTTCAGCTTTTCCTTTGAGTGGCTGATAAACCATTTTTTGTATACGTCCCTGTCTGTCATAAACCATTTGGATCTGATTGCCAGCGATATTAGTCATACTAACAAGCCGACGGTTTATATCATATTCCCAGCTTAACCTGTAATCAGAATAACCATTTTTTCCTGAATGAATCAGTTTCCGCATTAATCCATCAGCATCATAGAGAAAAGTTGTTGTACCCGTTATCCCCTCTTTTTTTATAAGCAATGCAGTGACCGGTTCATAAAAAAGTTGTAACTGCAGTTTTCCATCCAGTGATTTTGATACAGGTAAACCCAGTACATTATATTGAAAAGAAAGCGTATGACCCGCAGGATTTGTCATACTGAGTAACTGACCATTTGCATTATAAGTAAATACTGAATGACAATTATCTTCTCCTGCACTCCACAGCAACTCACCTGCATTATTATATTTTGCTGAAGATAAAAGGTAGTGATCGCCTGAAACAGGATATGCCCAGGATTGAATAATATGACCTGAAAGATCATAAACTCTGTGCACTCTGTCACCTTTTGGATTGATAATATCCGTTACAGAACCCAGTGCGTTATAGATTACTTTTACGCTATGCCCCAGCGGATCAATCTTTTTCACTGCACGACCAAAGGCGTCATAAATGGTAGCAGAGACTTTAATATATTGATTTTGTATTGTGTCAGCAGACAAGTGACATAAACGATAAGCTGTAGAAGGAGGTTTTACGGGAGCCGGAAGGAGAAGACTCATTATTGGTTGATAGAGTCTGTTGGCATGCACTACAGAAATGACAGAATATTTTCCTGCACTGCTTTTCTCATAATGGACTACGCAGCGATCAGCGTCATCATATTCTGTTATTATTTCTCTGTTATCTGACAAATGCTTTCTGATTACTCTGCCGGAATCATCGTAATCCTGTGTGGTCGTAAACTCATGTACTCTATCAGGGTTTTGCATAATATAAGCATGTTCTGCCAGAACATATCCATAATGATCATAGCTTATTTTTTGTACCGGAAACCAGCGACCAAGTACAGGTTGTCCTGTTACAGCAATAGCCTGATTGAAGTGCATAAGCATACGACCTGCACCATCAAAAATTGTTTTTTCCTGTAGTTTATTTTGTGATGTAATTAATACCTGATTGAGTGTGGGTGATACGGTATATGTATAATAATTACTGACTGCAAAGGGTGTTCCCACAGCATGATCTGTTCGAATTAAACGACCCATAAAATCATAGTGATAACGGATAATATTTAGTCCTGTTGCATCAGTTATTTGTAATGTTTGGTTGGTAAAAAGGCTGGTTGTTATTGTAGATGACAACTGACTTTTCCCTTCTTGCAAATCTACAGTCGTATAAGCTGTTTTAGCATGATTATCTAAACTTTTTATATAGTGATAATGTTTATTAACAGAAGCAACTGAAGAAACTTTGTTTATATTACCTGTAAAAATAGTCTGTTTTAATAAACCATAAAGAAATGGATTTTCAGGATCCTGATAATAATTATATTTTGTTATGCGATACTGCTGTTTTGCACAAGTGACCTGATGGTCAAGAACGTTTGTATAACCATTACCTGTATAGGCAGGTATTTTACGATAATAGTTGTGCATTATAACCGGTGGAGGTATAGCTTCTTCTGTTTTAACAGCGGCAGGATATTTAGTGACTGATTCAGTTAAGGCACCCACAAGCCATCCATGAGGTACAGGCGGACAAGCATTATCTCCTTTCTTCGGACAATATTTTATGACAGTCAAACGACCATAACTATCTTTATGGTGGATGGCACGACCATATTTATCATAATAAATTGTTTCTGTACTGATGGCCGGATACACTGCACCATCACTCCAGAGTTTGGTTATTATCTTTAATGGAAGACTATAATAAACCGGTAAATTTACAAAAGAGGTATGGGCACAACCATCGGAGTTATTTCGCTGACAAAAAAAAGTTTGTACTTCTGATAATTTTTTCCCTGTGCGTATACTTATTTTTTTATCGTTAATCAGTAGGTGATATTTATTATAAGTACGAATTTCTTTAATAAGTCCGTTATCCGTTGCTGTCTGATATGTGTAATTTGCTGGTGCTTCAAATAATATATCTTTAGCAGAACCGTTAACGAGATATAATCCTGAATTAAAACCAAGATAATTATGCCCATTATAATCAGCCTGAGAGTAATAGTAATGTATTGTTATCACCGGTTGACTTGCACCAGGATCAACAGATACTTTAGTAACCACACATAAGGCATAGCCTGAATAGTTATTGGATCCCGGTATTTTCATTGCTGATTTACAACCATAATAAAATCTTTTAGTTAACCCTGTGGGGTAGTCAATTTGTGTAATTAAGTGTTTCATATAGCGAATATGAAGTCCGGAAATGATATAATGCTGCGGTGACTGAAATGATATATTCTGTATTTCATCTTTTGATTTATTAATGATCAGAATAACAGGCTCTCCATGGGCATTCTTATTTGTTACATGAATATTGTCGTTTTTATAATGAAGTGTAATATAATGACCCTGATCATCAGCGATAAACTGTAATAAATGTGTTCCCGGTATATAAGTAAAATGTACAGACCAGCCATTTTGTTGCTGGAGTTTTGTTTCATAACCATCATGATTTAATGTTTCCCGTAAACCATTAGCATAAGTGATTACAAAAGCATTTTTTTTATCACCATCAATACGAATATCTTGAAGTTTATGATATAAAGGAAGCCACTGATCATGCCTTTTTTTAAGGTAAAAATTTTGACCTGTAGACGTTGTCAGCTGATTAGTTACCGGGTTAAAGTGTGTAAGATTCCAGCTCCATCCATAACCGAGTCCGTCCGGATCAACCGTGGTACCACTGTTGTAATTTGCTTCTAAATCTATATCAGGTCCGTGCCCTTCATTACTTAATAAACTACCGACTTTTATATGAGCAAAGAGCATGCCTGTACGTGGATCAGTTTGTGTATCTATGGTTTTTTTAAAATTGAAAGCATTAGACCATAAGGATGATTCGCTACCGCTTTCTGTTAATAAATGTGGTGATGATTTCTTTTTTTTATCATGACTGAATAAAGACAAATTCTTGTTGAACTCTGGTTTTTTTTGTTTTAAAAAAGTCGATGTAACATCTTTTTTTACAGAATCAGAAAGGGTTCTGGCATATGCTGAAAAACAAAAAATTATAATGCTAAGCAATAATACAAGAAGAGAAATAACCAAAAAATAAAAAAATCTGTCAATATAAATTGACCTTGTATAACGGAGAAACATAAAAAAACTAAACCTTTTTATTGTACAAACTAAATAATGACCGGATCTGAGATCAAATATTTTTATCCACCTCATATTTATTCCATTTATTTTTTATCAATTTGTCAGTATTTGTTGTATATCTTTTAAACTATATTGTGATTAATGTGATTAATGTGATTAATGTGATTAATATGATTAATGGCTATAGCAATACTTTCTGATAAAACTAATCAATATGGTAACTTTATATATCCAAAAATTTTATGCGGATTCCTTTCCGTTTCAGCACCAGCATTACCATCACAAAAGAAATGCTCTTTTACCGGTTCAAGTACACTTCCTACAATCCTTACAATACCATTAGCAAGAAAATCATAGGTGCTCCAGATATCTTCCCCCCTTACAACAACAGCCACATGATTTATATGTTGCAAAATAGCGATTTCATTCGGTTTTGTTAAAATTTGTTCAAATGCAGTCAATGGTTCTGATCTCAGGTCAATATACTTACTCATACTTAATTTTTCCAGAATAGATTTAAAGCTTGTTAAAAATTCGTTTACTTCCTTATAGGAGGCGCGCCCATGAGTAGTAGTTGCCATTATAAAATTTAGTTTTTTTGTAAGGAATGATTGAAAATCTGACAAAAGAAGAGGACGTTTGCTTTTTTGTGCAGCTACAAGCAGAACGCCTGTATCGCATAAAATCACTTCGTTATCTTGTGATTTTAAAGTATTCCAGGCTGCAAAAATATCATCAAATGTCTTTAAACTCAGCGCTTCTTTTCCATCAACCTGTATTATATGGGTAGCCATTTTTTCACGTAAAAGCTGTATCGGTCTTTCAGCATCCAGTACTGGTGGAGACAAAACACCGTCTCTCATACTCACTACAGGTGCTTTTAACATCTTGAAGTTAACCATTTCACAAGTTTCATAATCAATCTTATTGAACGACGTTGGCAAATTAAGTGATTTGGAAAGAAAAAATCCCATATCAGCTGCTGCGGTAGCCAGTGTGGCTGCCATTTCTGTCAGACCTATAACAGAAGCTGCTATATTAAGCCCTTTATTAGGAGGAACCGAAGCAGCAATGACGGGAATGCTTCCATAAATGGCGGTGCCTCCTGCTACGGCAGCACCCAATGCAGTACCACCATAACTGGCTGCGGTAGCACCTAAAGTAACTACAGTTAAACCTGCCATA
>JAPORK010000245.1:0-575 GCA_026710285.1 Endozoicomonadaceae bacterium
ATGACTTTTACATTATATGGCAAAAATATACATTCATTCTTGCATAATAATGAAAATACTATGCTAGCCTCAATATAAAGTAATATAGACAATTGTCTATAGTAGTTTAAGATTACTGTTGTTTGCAAATTTAAGCAAATAAATATCTGTTATTTTTACAGTAAATAATATTATCTTTAATTATTATATTATAATCAACATGCCTAACTCATTTTTTACAACAAATTTTGTATAAATTTACATTTTTTTTCATAACGTATCAACACTCATTCAGCATAATTCGTTTCAAGGCATGTCGTTTATTTAAATCAAGAATAATCAAAACAAGCTAAATAGTCGCATATAAAAAAATGGATTAATAAAAATAAGACTGTGTTAACAGTGAAAATTATACATTTTTTTGAGAAGAATAAGATTTATCTAAAGTCTTTAGCAAGCCCGGTCTATTCAGCTAAAGCATGAAAAGCATGCTCAATCTCCTGAGTCAACCAATGTTTTATATAACGTTTTAAAGGTTTTCTCCAATCATTATAGCTAACCGGTGTCTCTTTTTCTCAAAAGATACAGCTTTGGAG
>JAPORK010000245.1:612-10171 GCA_026710285.1 Endozoicomonadaceae bacterium
TACTCACAAGCCAATTTACCATAATTTATTTTATGTCGTTTAGCATTAAGAACTGAGATATCACCTATTGAAGAAGATCCGGATAAGATCATTTCCTTGATTGTTTACAACTTCTGTCCTGTAAGGTTTTTCATTACAATATTCATTTAACTGATACGATGTAAAATTATTTTTTAAAGTGTTTCATTTACTGCACAAAAAAAATTTATTTATGAATAAATAATATTATAATTAGGCGGGTTGTCACTACAAAATTCACATTCTCAGACGGTATCGAGAAGGTAAAAATGTCTAATTTTTATACAGATTTGAATTACGGGTTGAATTCTGAACTGCTTCTGTTCAGAAATCAGGTTGCTAAATTTACTGATGAAGAAATTGCTCCAATTGCTGCACAAATTGATGAAAAAAGCGAGTTTCCAGCAATATTATGGAAAAAAATGGGGGACCTTGGTCTGCTTGGCATCACTGTCAGCGAATCTTTTGGTGGTAGTAATGCGGGTTATCTTGCTCATGTTATCGCCATGGAAGAACTGAGTCGGGGGTCAGCTTCAGTAGCCTTAAGTTATGGAGCTCATTCTAATTTATGTGTTAATCAAATTTATCGTCACGGAACAAATCAACAAAAACAAAAATATCTTCCTCCTTTAATTATGGGCACCTCTGTCGGTGCATTAGCTATGAGCGAAGTCAATTCAGGTTCTGATGTTGTGAGCATGAGTCTGAATGCACAAGACAAAGGTGACTATTTTGTACTTAATGGCAATAAAATGTGGATTACTAATGGTCCCGATGCAGATATTATTGTTGTTTATGCAAAAACATCACCACAAAAAAATGCTAAGGGTATTTCCGCTTTTATTGTAGAAAGAAACTTTCCTGGTTTCAAGCATGCTCAGCAACTCAACAAGCTGGGTATGCGCGGTTCAAAAACATCAGAGTTGGTTTTTGAGAACTGTGAAGTGCCTAAAGAAAATGTGCTGGGCACCATTGATAAAGGCGTCAATGTATTAATGAGTGGTCTTGATTTTGAGCGGGTTGTACTGGCAGGTGGACCTGTAGGCATTATGCAGGCATGTCTTGACCTCGCCCTTCCATACATTCATCAGCGTAAACAGTTTGGGAAACCTATTGGAAAATTTCAGCTTATTCAGGAAAAAATAGCTAATATGTATACTACACTGAATAGCTGTCGTTCTTACTTATATACAGTAGCACGTGCCTGTGACCATCAACATGTATCGCGTAAAGATGCTGCTTCCGTTATTTTACTCTGTGCAGAAAAAGCAACAGCTATCGCATTAGATACCATTCAAGTTTTAGGTGGTAATGGTTATATCAATGAATACCCCGCTGGACGTTTTCTACGTGATGCAAAATTGTATGAAATTGGTGCCGGTACTTCTGAGATAAGAAAAATGCTTATAGGAAGAGAGCTTTTTGAAGAAAGCGGTGAGGTCTGAAAACATGGTTGTACTGTCTTCTAAAATAAACAAGCAGCATGCTGATTACCAACACAATACAGCAATCAATAAACAACATGTTAACCTGTTGCAGCAACAAGTAAAAAAAATCACAAACGGTGGTAGTGAAGCAGCCAGAAGCAGACATATTTCAAAAGGCAAATTACTACCAAGAGACAGAATTGACATCCTGCTTGATGAAGGTTCTTTTTTCCTTGAAATTGGTCAGTTTGCGGCATTTGAAGCCTATGCAGAACCCGTTCCTGCTGCTGCTATTATAGCGGGTATTGGTCAGATTCATGGTCATTACTGTATGATTGTCGCTAATGATGCTACGGTCAAAGGGGGAACTTATTATCCGCTAACGGTAAAAAAACATCTACGTGCACAGGCGATTGCAGAAATTAATCGTCTTCCCTGTATTTATCTGGTTGACTCAGGTGGAGCAAACCTTCCTCATCAGGCAGAAGTCTTTCCGGACAAAGAAAATTTTGGTCGTATTTTTTTTAATCAAGCACGTATGTCATCAATGAAAATACCACAAATTGCTGTTGTTATGGGTTCCTGCACAGCCGGTGGTGCTTATGTGCCGGCAATGGCTGATGAAAGCATTATTGTTAAACAACAGGGTACTATTTTTCTTGCAGGTCCTCCTTTAGTAAAAGCGGCAACAGGTGAGAAAATAACTGCAGAAAAACTTGGTGGCGGTGATATCCATACCAGAGTATCTGGCGTAGCTGATTACCTTGCAGAAAACGATAAGCATGCACTGCATATTGCACGACAAACTGTATTACACATGAACAAACCAACAGTCACACTACCGAATGTTGTTTCTCCTCCTTTATATCCGGCAGAAGATTTGTACGGTATTGTACCTGGTAATTTAAAGACACCGTTTGATGTTAAAGAAGTCATCGCCAGAATTATTGACAGCTCTGATTTTGATGAATTTAAAGCCCGGTACGGTACGACACTGGTATGTGGATTTGGTAAAATTTATGGGCATAGTGTAGGTATTATTGCTAACAACGGTATCCTTTTTTCTGAATCTGCACAAAAAGGTACTCATTTCATTTCATTGTGCTGTCAAAGAAACATACCGCTTATATTTTTGCAAAATATTTCTGGTTTTATGGTAGGTTCCCGCTATGAAGCAGGAGGAATTGCCAAACATGGTGCCAAAATGGTTAATGCTGTTGCCTGTGCTGCTGTACCTAAATTAACTGTTATTATTGGGGGTAGTTTTGGTGCAGGTAATTACGGAATGTGTGGGAGGGCTTATGATCCACGCTTTTTATGGATCTGGCCAAATACAAAAATTGCTGTCATGGGAGGAGAGCAGGCAGCTGATGTACTTACATCGGTCAAAGAAGCTGCTTTGATAAAGCAGGGAAAACATTTTATAAAAAATGAACGTGAGGCATTTTATCAATCGGTAATCAAAAAATATGAGACTGAAGGATCACCTTATTATGCAAGTGCCCGCCTGTGGGACGATGGAATAATTGATCCTGCTCAAACACGAAATGTACTTGGTCTGTCTCTTAATGTAGTTTGTCATGGTCATACGACTAATACACAATTTGGTGTATTTCGAATGTAACTGATTAAATTTTACAAAAGGGTTAACTTATGAGTTGCGAATGGATTAAAGCAGAAAAAAATGAAGATGGTACTGTACAACTAACATTAGCTCGCCCAGAAAAGCGTAATGCACTTAACAAAGAAATGATTACGGCAATAAACGAACATTTGTTACAGTGGTATGAAGATGACAGCATCCGTCTTCTGTCTATTGATGCAGAAGGTAGATTTTTCAGTGCCGGTGCAGATCTTAAGTGGATGCAACAGTCAGCCAATGCCACCTTTAATGAAAATATGGCAGATGCACAACTACTTGGAACCTTATATGAATTGCTCTATCATTTTCCAAAGCCGGTTATTTGTATGGTCAATGGTCCTGCTTATGGTGGTGCGCTGGGTATCGTTGCAGCCAGTGATATTGTCATTTGTACGCCTTCTGCATTGTTTTGTCTCAGTGAAGTAAAACTAGGGTTAATTCCCGCTGTCATCAGCCCCTATCTTGTAGAGGCTATAGGATTACAACAAGCGCGAAGATTTGCACTTTCTGCTGAGCTGATCAGTGCTGAAAAAGCACATGATATTGGTCTTGTTCACAAAATAACAGAGCAGGAAAATTTTCTCACCCGCAAAAAGGAACTTGAAAAACAGCTGTATAAAGGGAGTCCTGATGCACAAGCACAAACAAAAGCACTCTTGCGTTATGTACACGGAAAACCCATTGATAAAAATTTAATTCAGCACACAATAGAAACCATTGCACAGGCACGCACTCAACCCTCTGGCAAAGAGGGCATTAGCGCTTTTCTGGAAAAAAGAAAACCGGACTGGGAGTTATGATTAAAAAATTACTTGTTGCTAATCGCGGAGAAATTGCCTGCAGGATTATACGAACTGCAAAAAAAATGGGAATAAAAACGGTAGCGGTCTGGTCTGAAGCAGACAGTAATGCGATGCATAAAGCGATGGCTGATGAAAATGTATATATTGGACCTGCCGTTAGTCAGCACAGTTATCTAAACAGTAAAGTTATTATTGATGCAGCCATACGACATCAGGCAGAAGCAATCCATCCTGGTTATGGCTTTTTATCAGAAAATGCCAGTTTTGCCACTGCCGTCAAACAAGCGGGACTATTGTTTATTGGTGCTCCCATAAAAGCGATTCGAGCCATGGGCGATAAAGCCTCTGCAAAAATAATGATGGAAAAAGAAGGTGTTCCAGTTGTACCTGGTTTTAGTGAAATTGATGCAAATACTGAAACCCTGATTAAAGCAGCAGAAAAAATTACTTATCCCATATTGCTAAAAGCTTCAGCCGGGGGGGGCGGAAAAGGAATGCGCATTGTTGATAATCCACAAGATTTTCCTGAGGCACTTGCGCAGGCACGCAGAGAAGCGCAGAGCGCTTTTGGTAACGATCATATTATTTTAGAAAAATATCTGCATAAACCACGTCATGTGGAAGTGCAAATTTTTTTTGATCAGCAGGGTAAAGGGATTTACCTATTTGACAGAGATTGTTCACTACAGCGACGCTATCAAAAAGTTATTGAAGAAGCACCAGCGCCGGGACTTTCAGAGCATTTACATAAAGCACTGGGTGAAATGGCTGTACGAGCAGGTAAGATTGTTGATTATGTTGGTGCAGGTACAGTGGAATTTTTACTTGACCATCAGCATAACTTCTATTTTATGGAGATGAATACCCGCCTTCAGGTAGAGCATCCGGTTACTGAGATGATTACCGGTACAGATCTCGTACAGTGGCAAATTGAAATTGCCTGCGGAAAACCGTTACCCGTGTCACAGGCACAATTAATGATTCAGGGGCATGCTATTGAAACCCGCCTGTATGCTGAACAACCCGCAAAAAATTTTATTCCTGTCACCGGCAAAATTAATTATTTAAACTGGCCTGCTGATCAGGACTACTTAAGAGTTGAAACCGGCGTACGCAGCACTGATGAAATTACGCCCTGGTATGACCCGATGATTGCAAAACTAGTTACCTGGGGAGAAGATCGCAACAGCGCTATTAAAAGAATGCAGGATGCACTTAAAGCTACAAAAATCGCAGGTTTACCAACCAATCGTGATTTTTTAATTCGGCTTATTAATATACCTGATTTTCTTTCTGGTGACGTTAATACATCACTTATTGTTGATCATATAAACACTTTATTTTCTACTAATGAAGAGATAATAACAGCATTAATAGCAACCAGTTTTTATGTTTATCATCAGCGTAATGACTTTATGAAAGGCTGGCGACTAAATTTACCAGAAACAGCGCATTTTTTATGGGCAATCGATGAAAAAGAATACCATGTTATATTACTGTATTTAACCAACAAATGGAAAATACAGATTAACAATAACGACTATTATTGTGATCATTATTCTGTTGATAAAACAGCAGTTACACTGTCATTAACTGCTCAAACGGCTAAAACTTTTAATATTATTGCGTTTGATAAGTACTATACTTTTTTTTCAGATACAACGACTTTAACGCTGAAAAAACCGCTTTACATCACTTCAGAACAAAAAAACAGCTCTTGTTCAGCACCTATGAACGGTACCATTGCATCGATTAAAACAAGTATTGGCAGCAAGGTCAGTGAAGGAGATACGTTGTTAACCATCGAGGCAATGAAAATGGAGCTCAGTATAAAAGCACCTCATTCAGGTATTATCAGTGCACTGTTTTTTAAAGCCGGAGACAGAGTAGAAGAAGGTGCAACATTATTTGCCTGTGAGGAAAAATAATGGATGCTTTTCCTGATGAAGTTACAGTATTTGAAGTAGGTCCGCGTGATGGTCTGCAAAACCAAAAAAAAACGCTATCTGTAAAAACCCGAATACAGTTTATTGATAAACTTTCTGCTGCAGGATTTAAATATATTGAAGCAGGTAGCTTTGTTTCTTCTGAAAAAGTACCTCAAATGGCGAATACTGATCAGGTTTTGACCGGAATTAACCGGCATAGAAACTGTGCCTATCCTGTACTGACACCCAATCTGCAGGGGTTGGAAAATGCATTAAATGCCGGTGCAACTCATATTGCTATATTTGGTTCAGCCTCAGAACAATTTTGCCGGAAAAATATCAATTGCAGTGTGGCTGAAAGCATGGTGCGCTTTCGCGATATTTTACAAGCCGCTAAACAGCATCAGCTGATCGTAAGGGCTTATCTTTCCTGCGTGATGGGGTGCCCTTATGAAGGTGAAGTTGCCGCAAATAAAACAGCTTCACTGGCAGAACAATTATTGACCATGGGATGTTATGAAATTTCGCTGGGAGATACGATTGGTATAGGCACTCCTGGTCAGGTAACAAAATTACTGCGTGCTGTAAAGGCAGTGCTGCCGGTTAATAAAATTGCTGTCCATTTTCATGATACTTATGGACAGGCACTGGCTAATATTTATACAGCGCTTATGAGTGGTGTTGCTGTTATTGATGCTTCAGTAGCCGGTCTTGGAGGATGCCCTTATGCTCCAGGCGCAAGTGGTAATATAGCAACAGAAGATATTGTTTATATGTTAAATGGTCTGGGTATAACCACAAAAATTGACCTGAATACGCTGCTTGAAGCGAGTTATTTTATTTGCAGAGAACTCAATTGTAGCAATCAGTCGAAGGTTGCTGTTGCCAGGCAATCGCTATGATTTAGCTTATTCGCTTACTATACAGGAGATAATATTTTATAAGCTGGTTTAAGTCCAAAAACCGCATGGATGCTATCAGAATACACTTTGCCAGAATAAATATTAAATTATACGCAAACTAAATACATGATAAAAATGAATTTATGCGCATTAAAAGCATCAAAGATATTTTAATCATAAATAAAATAAATGAGATTATACAATGAATAAAATAAACGCTTAAACGACGAAATATTTTAATTATATGTAGCTTATCAATACTTCGGACAGTTTTTAAAAATCTACTATGGATAAAACTATAAGCCATTGATTCATAAGGATATTTTCAGCGAGGTAAAAATAAAATCCTTTTAAAATCAACAGGTTACGAAAAATGTCCGAAGTGTTGTTTAAATGTTCTGCACTGAAATGACACTCTTTTCTGTCTTATTTTGAGTTTTTCACTAAATTTCAACAAATTAAGCATCAGTTTTTTTTGATATGTTTGCGATTTTTATTAAGATCGTTCATGAATTGATATATTGTATTTGAGTCTGTAGTAGTATTATTATATAATCTATTGTTATTTAATAAGCCGCCCAAAATAATTAGGAATATTGCAAGTATACGATAAAGAAAATTTTTACTTAAAAGTCAATGATTAAATGTAAACCACAATACTATTTAAGCTTAAAAAAAGCAGGTGTAATTCTTTTTTTCAGTTATTTAAAATAACCTGATTACAGGTGATTTAGATAAATTTTATATTATTAAAACATATATCGAGGTAAATTTATGTCAATACTCACTAGGGAAGATAACTTTATGCAGGATGATGAAGAACAAATCAGATTAGAACAAACACGCTTGAAGGTCTTATTACAGATCACAACTGACCATAAAAAAGAAGTTCAGGGGTTACAATCTCAACTGGATAATGCAGAACGAAAAGCAACCAAGCTGGATAATCAGGTAAAAATATTAGATAATGAACTTAAGACACATCGTGCTTCTAATCCAGACCGAATGAAAAAACAAATCAAGCGTTTGCAAGAACAAAACCGGGTGATTTCTATTGAAAACAATACTTTAAAGGCCAAACAAAAACAATTACAACAGCAACTGCAAAACTCTAAGCTTGATTTAGAGCGTCTGCGCAATGAAAAAGAAACTGAAGCAACAAAAGAAAAAACCAATGAAACAAAAGTAAAAACAACAAAGACAGTAAAAACAGAGCAAAAAGAGAAAGCGCTGGAAGTATAGCCAATTAGCTTATACAGGATATGAGCATAAGCCATTACCTTCTGAAAAAACGTTATAACATCCTAAACCTGACCCATCCGGTTGAAGGGTAGAATAACCCTGGTCCAAAGAGGTAAAATGGCTACAGGTACACATAAAAAATATTCAAAAAAATCAAATCGGATATATTTTTACGTGTACCTGACTTAAACCTGAGAATATGCAAAAAACACCTGAACAAATGTGCAGTATTATTCATTCCCGTCAGACACAATAAAACAGATACTACTTCAAAAGCAGATATGAACCATTTAAAGCAGCTGATTTATAAACAAATTCTTTAATTTTTTACAACTCATAGTAGCAAGACTCCGGACAATTTTTCATAAATTGCACCTTTTAAAAGACTAAATTTTTGATTTTTAAGTGCTTTTATTTTTTTTATTTATATAAAAAAGCTTTCTAAAATAAATAATTTATAAAAAACATTTGAGATATTGAAGAAAAACATATTTAAAAAGTAATTTCTTATAGTTGAGACTAAACTAAATTCAGGTACATTAATACACTGTTTTGAAAGATATCTTGTAACCTGATAAAGAAAATACAACTTATTACTGCTATCAATATAGCTATTTTGTTTAATCTGAATATTTCACATTCAAAAAAAGGTTTATGTTTTTTACTATTACTTAAATTTATAATATAAGTTCAGATGGAGTTTTTTATAGTCATGCACAGTCAGTGCCCTGTCAATTTTCGATCTGTAAATAACCATAAAATTCAGACTGATTTTAGCGATGATAACATAACCAGCTATGGTGATATAACATCACTGAGATCAGCAGATAAAAAATTAAAATTTTGTAAAGTCTTTATAAAAAAAATATTTACTGTATCACCTCATCTAAACCGATCCAATTATTTTATAACAATCAAAGTCTGGAGTATTTTTTTAATCTCAAAAGCAAAGAGGAGACGCTAATGAAAAGCAGTAAAAGAAATATGACAAAAAGAGCTTTTTCAAAAGGATATTACACTAGTCATGCCGGAAAACCAAAAGCCGGATGTCCTCACTTTGTACTTCAGGAGCGTCAGGCATGGCTAAATGGCTGGCAAGCTGGCAGGGTTGACAGAGTAGAAGGAAAACATTTTTCAAAACTGCTGTGAATTTTTAAAGGTCTGCTTTTTTATAAAAAAATTGTAGTCACCACTGTGTTTTTATGTGGTCTGAAAAATTATCCGGCAAAACACAGAGACTTGTGAATTTATTCAATTTTATTATTTACGCCTGATAAGTTGTATGCTGGTAGATTAGATTTATTCAAATGACACAGAGATCATTTAAAGAGAGGGATGATGCGGTCAACTTTTTTATTACAATCCGGTTAAGAAACATTTTCTAATTTTGTCATGACTTCTTCATAATTATTTGGACTCATGTAACCCAATTTTAAATGTAGTCGCTGACTGTTATAAAACATCGTGATGTAATTTAGAATATCCTGTTATGCCTCGTATCGTATTTGATAATCACACCATTGCAACTGCTCCTGCTTTAAACCTACATTCCCGCGATCTCCATTTGGATTCCATAAATTAAACAGGCTGTTTTTCC
>JAPORK010000563.1 GCA_026710285.1 Endozoicomonadaceae bacterium
TCATTCCATCTATCGTTTTGGCAATACCCAGATAGCCCGTAGTATGTGTATTCTTTTGTGAACTGACTATTTTTTCATTAATCAAACTATCACCACGATAAAAGAGATAACTGACACCTAAACGACTTTTTTCTATTATCTGCTTTCCACTTCCATCATAAGCATAATTAGTTTTATTTCCGGAAGAAGAGACAATGCTGATAATTTCATTCATGGCATTATATGAAATATGATTTCCCTGTCCGTCTACGATCATATTACCAGATTTATCATAGGTGAAATTATGCATACCAGAAGAAGAATAATTCCATCCAGTGCTGATTTTCTGAATACGTAGAGGTACAGAAGCATTATTATAAAAATAATCTGTTATTTTATTGATAGTTTTATGTTGTTGTATGCTTTGCAGCGTTTCCCGAATATCCAATATTCTGTTTAATGGTGTAAAAGTGTAATCTTGTCGGATAATCACGGGTGATTGTACTAATCCGGATCCTGAAAAGGATGTATCATGAGGGCATAGAGGTAAACCAGCTGAACCTTTGCATGTCATCTCAACCAGATTATCCAGTGCATCATAACTGTAGTGTAACAGACCATATTTATTTTTTCCTGCTGTCTGTTTAAGTATTATAATATTACCATTTATATCATACAGAAACTGCCACTTTGAAATTAACTGTTTTTCTTGTGTATCAGTTATCTGATCTTTATTTCCCCATATATCATAGTGAATTGTACGATGCATTTGGCTACCATAATCAATGGAATTAATGCGGGAAAAACCATCATAAACCGGTTTAAATAATATTTTACTACTGTTTCTATATTCAGATGAATAAATGACACTGGTAATACGATTAAATTTATCATATGTATTCTGTGTTTTATTTCCTAAAATATCTGTTTGGCTTATAATACGTCGATTACTATCATACTGCCACTGCAACTGGTAGTTTAAATTATTATTCTTTCCTTTATGGACCAAGATTTTCATCAATCCATCATCTGTGTAGTTGTAAGTAGTCACTCCTGTATTATCAGTTGTTCTCTGTAATTTTAGAGTTATCGGATCATAGTCACAAGACCACTGCACTTTATAATCTGTTAACTGACTCACTGGCAAACCTAAAATATTATACTTCCATATAAAAGTATGTTTGCCCGGAGTTGTTACCATTGCAAGCTTACCATTTTCTGTATAAGAATAAAAAGTCTTTTTTCCATCCTCTCCTGCACTCCAGTGTAACTGTCCTGCTGCATTATAACTAGCTGATGATAACAGGTAATGTCCACCTGATGCAGGATACGCCCATGCCTGAATGGTTTGACCTGCTACATCATACACCTGATGCACCCTGTCTCCAACTGGATTTATAGTATCAGTAAGTCTCCCCAGTGAATCATAACGTTTCCTGATAATTTTTCTTGAAGGACCCTGTAGTTTAATTTGCCTTCCAAGCCCATCATAAGTAATTTCAGAAACTCTGGCAGATGGTTGTTTATAACTGTTAAGACAAAGTGATTTGGCTGAATATTGTTGTGGATTTACTGTAATGGGTAGCATCCACTGTTTTACCAACTTACTGAGCACATTAGCCCGAGAGACAGTCAGAACAGAGTATTCTCCCAATCTGTTTTTTTGATAACTGATCACACATCTGTCAACATCATTATAAACAGTGAAACTAACTCCTCCATCAGGCAAGAGAGTCTTTATCACTCTGCCTGTTTCATCATAATTCTGAGTTATATCTATTGCTTTAGCATTACCTGCTGCATCAATATTATAAATACTGCTTTTAGCTATACGACCATACTGATCATACCAGACCTTCTGTACTGGCCACCAGCGTCCATATTGCTGCTTTCCGTTTGTATCAACTGCTTCAGAAAAATGAATAAGCGGTCTTCCGGAACCATCAAAAATAATTTTTCCCTGCAATCCATTTGGTGCCATCATTAAGAGCTGATTAAGTGTTGGTGATATTATGTAATTATAGTAAAGACTAGCTGTAAACATAGTGCCTGCAGCACTTTCTGTTTTTATAAGTCGATCCCATTTATCATAATAATAGTGAATAATATTTTCTCTTCTTACGTCGCTTGTTTCTAATATCTGACCAGTGAATAAACTGGTAGTAACGTATGATGAAAACTGCCGTTTATCAGCAGATAACTCAATTGCACTGTAAGTTGTTTTAGTGTTATTGTCCAAACTTTTAATGTAGTAATAATCTTTTACAACAGAAGTGAGTGAAGCAGTTTTATTTTGGTTGTCAGTAAGAACTGTCTGCTTTAACAAACCATAAGTTAAAAGATTAGCAGTATCATGATAATAAGAACGAGCTGTTATTAATTGTTGTCTGCCTGCCTGTTGAATCTGATGATCAAGTACCAGTATGTAACCACTTTTGTTGTGATTATTTTCTTTATGGTAATAGTTGTAAGTTGTTAGCGGACCTTCAAATTTTTCACTTTCTTTTACATGTGCAGGGTATAGTGTAGTGGATTCAGCCAGTGTACTAAAAGGCCACGCATCAGGAGCATGAGGGCAAGCTGTATCACCTGCTAACGGGCAATATTGTATTATTGTTATACGTCCATAAGCATCTTTTTTCCAAACAGCTCTTCCCTGAAAATCATACTTTGCTATTATTGTAGTTTTTAACGGTATATCCGCCATATTATTCCACACTTTGGTTACTATTTTTAAAGGTAAACTATAAGTGACGGGTAAATGAGAAAAAGGAATGTGTGCACAACCATTATCTCTATCAATACGACAGAAAAAATAGTGTATCTCAGACAAAAGATGACCAGTACGATCACTAATCTGCTGATCATAAATGAGCAAGTGATATTTATTATAAGTATAAACTTCTCTGGTTATTCCATTATCCATTTCTGTCTTGTAAGTGTAGTCTACAGGTGCCTCAAATAATATGTCCTTTGTTGAATTCTCAACAATATTTATACCTGCATTAGAACCAAGATAGTTATGTTTATCCGTATTAACCTGATCATACCGATAACAACTAATCATGACAGGCTCTCCAAAACCCGGATCAGTTATTCTTTTAACAACAACACACAGAGAGTAGCGTGAGGTTACAGCATTTTCTAAAATTTTCATTGCATCTTTACAATTATAAATAAATTTTGTATTCAGTCCTGTTGGATAATCAATATATGTAATAAAATGCTGCTGATAGTGAATATAAATACTATTTTTTATCTGATGATTAAACGAGAGAAGTTTTATACGCTGTATCTCATTGCTATTTTTACAGATTGATACTGCAACGGGTTGTCCTTCACTACCTCTGCTTATCACAGTAATATCGTGTGCTGATCTGCATAATACAATGGTATGCCCTTCATCATCCATTACAGACTGTAATAAATGTGTACCTGATATATAGCTGAAATGTACACTCCATCCATCCTGCTGCGTAAGAGATACTTCATAGCCTTGATGATTGAGTGTTTCCCGCAAACCATTAGCATAGGTAATAACAAAATGGGTATTTATATTACCGGTGAGAAGAATATCATGGAGCTTATGGTATTGTGGCCACCAACGACCATTGGTCTGCTTTTTCAGATAAAAATTCTGACCTGAAGACGTTGTGAGCTGATGCGTAACCGGATTAAAGTGAGTTAAGTTCCAGCTCCATCCTGTACCCAGTCCATCAGGATTGGCTAAAGAGTTACTGTTGTAATTAACTTCAAGATTAATATTTGGACCATGCCCAAAATTACTAAGCAAACTACCTGTTTTAACATGAACAGAAAGAATACCTGTTCGTGGATCAACTGAAGTTCCCCACATTTTTTTAAAATTAAATGCATTGGACCATGGGGCTGTTTCATCTGCTTCAGATAAATAAGTCTTATGTTGTTTTCCACTCATCTTTATTGCAGAAATATATTCATTTATTGGTTTATTAAATATGCCCAGTGACTTATTAAAACTATCATTATAATCAGTATGATAAATATGTTTTTGTTCATTTGATAATATACACAGCAAATTATTTGTATATAACACAAAAATTAATAATATACAGTTGTATAAATATTTTTGCTTGAATAAAATCAACATTGAAAAACTAATTAATAAAAGGTATTACATTTTAAAGCAGCATAATACTGTTTGCTGAGCCTATTTGCATAAAACCATTAATGAGTACTTTTCTGGTGCGACTATTCATAAAAATTTGTGACTCAATATTATTGTCGTACGCAAAAATAGATAATGATCCATCACTATTAAACTGATATACGTCCCATAAATAACGTTTTAAGTTGTTTGTTGCTATTACAGTTATATGACCATCACCACCACTAATAATCACAGCATAGACAGATTTGGATACAAAAACATCAGAGATTTTACGGTAAGACACACTATAATATTTTCTGCCGAAAATGGTTAATGTTTGCAAGATCTTTTTTAAAGCCCTAATATAAGGGTGATACTGAGAAAAAAATTCAGCCATGCCTATATAAGGTCTTCTCATGGTAAGAAATTCTGCCATTGCATAAATACCGATATATCGTCTATTCAGCAAAGATGCCATTAAAATAACACCTGTGTCACAGGCTATATTATTTTGAAATGGCGCAAAACGTAACTGCTTCCACACTTTTTGAACCTGCTCGAGAGAAGTTAAAATAAAAAAGTTTTTATATTCAATAATATCAGAGAATCCTGTGAGCATATAATCTACTATTGCTGCTTTGTAAGCAGAGTTATCTAACGTAGAAAGAGCTGTTGTTTTTTCAAGTTCACTTGAGACCGAAGCGATAAGGGTATCTTCATCCACACCAACGAGTGAACCCCTGAACAGTTCCGAATCGGGTGAACAAACCCATTCTCCGGTCTTATATTTTAGCATACAAAAGGGGATTGTAGATAACTCTGTATCTTGCACAGCCCCACAGAAACCAGCAAAAAAACCTCCTGCCGCAGCAACCGCAGTAATAGCCATTTCTGTCATACCAATGATACTGGCTGCGATATTAAGCCCTTTATTCGCAGGAAGTGCTGCTGCCATTATGGGAATGCTACCAATAGCAGCTGTACCGGCTACAACACCTGCTAATACAGCAGATCCGGCACCCGCAACGGTTGCTCCCATACTGGCAATACTGAGCCCTGCCTGAATAACGGATGATGCAATATTCGCCCAGCGCTGCCTGAGTGCACTCAGTCCCAGCGTACTTATATAGCCTGCCCATTTGAAGATACTCCCTACCCACTCAGGACTGTTACCGGAAGAATCTGTATTCATTATCGGATTATTACTACCAAAAGTATAGCCATGACCAGTAGGATCTTCACTGACAAAATAACGCTGCTGTGGATTATACGTCCTATGCCCTTCACCTAAAAATTGCCACTTTGTTGCAGGATCAGTCCGTTCACCATTAAATCCCGTAAGGGTTTGCTGATATAACGGTTTTATTCTTTTGTTATTGCACCACACCATACCATAAGGACTGTAAATATGTCGCTCATAAAACCGATAATGTCCGTTATTCTGTTTTTTAAAAATTCCACTAATATCACCCTTATAACTACTTTCATAATATTCACTTATCATTCCATCTATCGTTTTGGCAATACCCAGATAGCCCGTAGTATGTGTATTCTGTTGTGGACTAATTATTTTTTCATTAATCAAACTATCACCACGATAAAAAAGATACATGATACCGGAAAGACTTTTCTCCATCACCTGTTTTCCACTTCCATCGTAACTATAATTGCTTTTCTCTCCGGCAGAAGAGATAACACTGGTAATCTCATTCATGGCATTATATGAGATACGATTCCTTTGTCCGTCTGTGATCATATTACCAGATTTATCATAGGTAAAATTATGTACAACAGCGGCATACTGATTCCATGCAGTATCTATTTTCTGAAGACGTAAAGGCGCCGAAGTATCATTATAAAAATAATGCATTATTTTATTAATAGTTTTATTTTGTTGTATACTTTGCAGGACTTCCTTAACAGTAAGTATTCTGTTTAATGGTGTAAAAGTATAATCTTGCCTAGTAATCACGGGTGATTGCAATAATCCTGATCCTGAAAAGAATGTATCATGAGGGCATAAAGATAAACCAGACGAACCACTGCAGGTCATCTCAACCAGATTATCCAGTGCATCATACCTGTAATGTAACAGACCATACTGATTTTTTTCTGCTACCTGTTTAAGTTTTATAATATTACCATGTATATCATGCCGAAACTTCCACTGTGAAATTAACTGTTTTTCCTGTGTATCAGTTATCTGATCTTTGTCTCCCCATATATCATAGTGAATTGTACGATGCATTTGACTCCCATAATCAATAGAATTAATGCGGGAAAAACCATCATAAATCGGTTTAAATAATATTTCATTTTGGTTTTTATATTTAGATGAATAAGTGACACTGATAATACGATCAAAATAATCATACTTACTTTGCATTTTATCTCCCAAAACATCTGTCGTACTAATAATGCGCCGATTATTATCATATTGCCAGTGTAACTGATAGTTCAAATAAGTGCTTTTTCCTCTATGGGCTACGGTTTGTAGTAAACCATCGTCACTATAATTGTAAGTAGTTACTCCGGTATTATCTGTTTCGCTCTGCAATTTCAGAGTTATCGGATCATAATTACAATACCACTGAATCTTATCATCTGTAAACTGATTTACCGGAAGATCTAAAATATTATAATTCCATGAAAAAGTATGTTTACCTGGAGTTATTACCATTGCAAGCTTACCGCTTTCTGTGTAAGTATAAAAGGTTTTTTTTCCATCTTCTCCTGCATTCCAGCGCAACTGTCCTGCTGCATTATAACCGGACGAAGATAACAGGTAATGTCCACCTGATGCAGGGTTTGCCCATGTCTGAATGGTTTGACCTGCAATATTATACACCTGATGCACTCTGTCTCCAACTGGATTTATAGTATCAGTAATTCGTCCCAGTGAATCATAACGTTGTCTGATGATTTTTCCTGAAGGATCTTTTAATTTAGTTTGCCTTCCAAATCCATCATAAGTGATTTCAGAAACTCTGGCAGATGGTTGTTCATCACTATTTAGACAAAGTGATTTGACTGAATAAAGTTGTGGATTTACTGTAGAGGGCAGTATCCACTGTTTCACTGGCTTACTGAGTACATTAGCCCGGGAGACAGCCAGAACAGAATATTCTCCCAGCCTGTTTTTTTGATAACTGATTACACATCTGTCAACATCATTATAAACAGTGAAGCTGACTCCTCCATCAGGCAAGTGAGTCTTTATTACTCTGCCTGTTTCATCATAATTCTGAGTTATATCTATTGCTTTAGCATTACCTGCTGCATCAATATTATAAATACTGCTTTTAGCTATACGACCATACTGATCATACCAGGTCTTCTGTATTGGCCACCAGCGTCCATATTGTTGTTTTCCATTTGTATCAATTGCTTCAGAAAAATGAACAAGCGGTCTTCCGGCACCATCAAAAATAATTTTTTGCTGTAATCCATTTGGTGCCGTCATTAACAGCTGATTAAGCGTTGATGATATTATGTAATTATAGTAAATACTGGCTGTAAATATAGTGCCTGCAGCACTTTCTGTTTTTATAAGTCGATCCCATTCATCATAAAAATAGTGAATGATATTTGCTCTTCTTGCATCGCTTATTTCTAGCACCTGATTAGTAAATAAACTGGTAGTAACGTATGATGAGGATTGGCACTTATTATCAGATAATTCAATTTTACTATAAGTTGTTCTGGTATGATCATCTAAACTTTTAATGTAGTAATAATCTTTAAAAATAGAAGTCAGTGAAGTATTGTTATTTTGGTTTCCAGTAAAAACTGTTTGTTTTAATAAACCATAAGTTAAAAGATTATTAGCATCATGATAATAGGAACGGGCTGTTATTAATTTTTGTCTGCCCGCCTGTTGAATCTGATGATCAAGTACCAGTATATAACCACTTCTTTTGTAATTACTTTCTTTATGGTAATAGTTATAGGTTATCAGAGGATCTGCAGTTTTTTCACTTTCTTTTATATGTGCAGGATATAGCGTAACAGATTCAGTTAGCGTACTAAAAGGCCACGCATCAGGAGCAGGAGGGCAAGATGTATCACCTGCTAAGGGGCAATAATTTATTACCGTTACACGTCCATAAGCATCTTTTTTCCAAACAGCTCTTCCCCGGAAATCATATTTTGCTATTATCATAGTCCTTGTTGGTATGTCCGTTATATTATTCCATACTGTGGTTACTATTTTTAAAGGTAAACTATAAGTGGCTGGTAATTTATCAAAAGGAATGTGTGCACAACCATTATTTTCATCAATACGACAGAAGAAATAGTGCGTCTCAGATAAAAGGCAGTTAGTTCTGTCACTAATCTGCTGATCATAAATGAGCAAATGATATTTATTATAAGTATAAACCTCCCTGGTTATTCCATTATCTAGTTCTGTTTTATAAGTGTAGTTTACAGGCGCCTCAAATAATATATCTTTTGCTGAATGTTTAATAACATTTATACCTGCATTAAAACCAAGATAGTTATGTTCATTTGCATTAATCTGACCATATCGATAACAACTAATCATTACAGGCTCACCGAACCCCGGGTCAGTTGTTTTTTTAACAACAACACACAGAGAATGGGGTGAGGTTGCAGGTTTTTTCGACATTTTTATTGCATCTTTACAATTATAAATAAATCCTGTATTTAGTCCTGAAGGATAATCAACATGTGTAATAAAATGCTGCATATAGTGAATATGAATACTATTTTTTATCTGATGATTAAATGTGAGAAGCGTAATACGTTGTATCTCATTGCTGCTTTTATAAACTAATACTGCAACTGGTTGCCCTTTACTACCCTGGCTGATCACATTCACATAATTTACTGATCTGCGCAATATAATTGTATGTCTTACATCATCTGTAACAGATTGTAACAGATGTGTACCGGATATATAATTGAAGTGTACACTCCAGCCATCCTGTTGTTCAAGAGATACTTCATAACCGTTATGGTTAAGTGTTTCACGCAAACCATTGGCATAGGTAATAACAAAATGAGTCTTGATATTACCGATGATAAGAATATCATGGAGCTTATGGTATTGTGGCCACCAACGACCATCGGGTTGCTCTTTTAGATAAAAACTTTGACCAGAAGAAGTTGTCAGCTGATGTGTAATCGGATTAAAATGAGTTAAGTTCCAACTCCATCCTGCACCCAGTCCATCAGGGTCTGCCAGAGTATTACTGCTGTAATTAACTTCAAGATCAATATTTGGACCATGACCAAAATTACTGAGTAAACTTCCTATTTTTATATAAGCAGAAAGAATACCAGTTCGCGGATCAACTGAAGTACCCCACAGTTTTTGAAAATCAAATGCATTTGACCATGGAGCTGTTTCACCTGTTTCAGATAAATAATGTCTCTGTTGTTTTTTGTTTGCCTGTTCTACAGATGAATATTTATTTGTTGTTTTATAAAACGTATTATATGATTTATTAACACTATCATCATCATTATTATTATTATAAAAATAACCAGGTTTTTGCTTATTTAGCAATATACACAACAGATTATTTGTATATAATAATACAAAGATTAATATCAAACAATAATATGAGTATTTTTTTTTAAACAAAAACAGTATCATATAATACTTCAGAAAATCTTAATTAAAAATTCATTCTGTTAAAATACTTTATAGACAGAAAAAATACAGGATCAACTTACAAATATTTTGCCGGAACATTAGTTAACAGAAGATATTATTATAAAATTCATTTTAATGTAAACAGAATAAAAAGGAATAAATATTTTAATTTAAATTTTACTGCTACACTTCTGCCACAAATAATTTGCACAGTAGTTAATGATGTAAAATTAGGAGCAGAAAGATAATGAATAAGAACAAAGCTTCAGAAAATGCTATGAAAAAAGATAATACAAAAAGTAATCTGTTCATCAACTTCTTGCTTTTAATAAA
>JAPORK010000334.1 GCA_026710285.1 Endozoicomonadaceae bacterium
GCTACTGAATATCCAGACTTTTTGGCATAAACCGTGGGCTGAGCTTGTCGAAGCCTGGAGGTCAAAAGCAGCCGGGTTTCGACAAGCTCAGCCCAAGGTGCGTTCAGTAAAGATTGGTATATTTAGCAGAAGATAAATCTGTCAGGATAAAAGTCAAAACTTAAAAAATGTGACTAAGAGATAGGTAAATGCCAGAGTATATTCCTGCTTTTACAGGAATTACAAGATAAAAGAAATGCAGATTAAGGGGCACAATACACAGTATCAGTTAAAGATATTCTTATGGTCCTGAAACTGTGTTGCGATGACTTCTTTTACGTTTTATCAGATTTTAATAGTAACTGAGTTTGCTCAAAATCTTTTAAAACAGATTCATCAGGCTGCTTAGTGAGTGAAGATACAACAAAAATCGTAATACAATTAAATAAAAATGCGGGTATTAATTCGTAAAGGGAGAATATTCCGCCTAAATGTTTAAAATAGGACCAGATAAAAATAACGACAGTTCCTGTAATAATACCGGCAATTGAGCCTTGTAAGTTCATTCTTTTCCAGAATAATGATATTAGAATAACCGGTCCGAACGCACCTCCGAGACCTGCCCAGGCATGACTAACCAGGTGTAAGATGGAATTATTTGTATTTAGTGCCATGGCAAATGCAATAACGGCAATAAATAACATACCTAATCGAGCGATAATAATTAATTCTTTTGCAGAAGCTTTTGGACGAAAGAATCGACGATAAAAATCTTCAGCAATAGCACTTGATGAAGCAAGTAACTGACTTGATGAAGTACTCATTGTTGCAGATAAAACAGCAGCCAGCAAAGCACCGGAAATCCAGGGGTTAAATAAAAGAGTGGAAAGGTGAATAAAATTTGTTTCCGGATCTTTTAACGGGCTTTTGGCAAAAAAAGCCATGCCAAATAAGCCTGTAAAAACAGCACCATATAACGATAAGTTCATCCAGCTCATGCAGATAAACTGTGCTTTAGGTGCTTCTCTGTGTGTTCGCATTGCCATAAAACGAACGAGAATATGTGGTTGACCAAAATAGCCTAGTCCCCAGGATAATAGTGATAATATGCCAATGGTTGAGATTCCACTAAAAGCATCAAGATAACCAGGTGTTGTATAGTTACGGATAATGTCCATTGTATTATCCAGACCATGCAAAGCATGTAACGTAACTGCTGGAATAATGAGTAAAGCAAAAAACATCAGGCAGCCCTGAAAAAAATCGATCCAGGATACTGCCAAAAATCCACCGATACAGGTATAACTTACTACAATAACGCTGGAAATAATTAGTGCTGTTGTATAACTAATGTGAAAGGCTGAACTGAAGAGCAACCCACCAGAAACCAGTCCGGATGCTGTATAGAAAGTAAAAAATATAACAATGACTATAGCTGTTACCAGACGCAAAATTTTTGTTTTGTCATTAAACCTGTTTTCCAGATAAGCAGGAATAGTAATAGAGTCATTGGCAACTTCTGTATAAATACGTAATCGTTTAGAGATTAACTGCCAGTTTAAAAACTGCCCGATTGATAACCCTACTGGTAACCAGAGTTCATTTAACCCATTGACAATAACAGCACCGGGTAAAGCGAGAATCAGCCAGGAGCTCATATCAGAAGCACCGGCACCGAGGGCCGCAATTGCACCGCCCAGATTTCTTCCCCCAAGCATATAATCAGATAAATCTTTAGTTCGATAATTTGAAAAAAGTACCAAAGCTAAGATGACCATTAAGTAAATTATAAAAGTTATCAATTGTGTATACATAATGTTTTTATTTTCTCCTGATATTTAATCAAGGTAAGCATCGGATTACCTTTGTCCGATCAGGCAGAAAAACTACTAAGAATTTTATTCTAAAAACGGTCTTATTAAGTTTAAAAAATACATATCTAAAAATGTAGTTTTAATGCTCCGAAGCTTTTGTATTCTTTACTACAATAACGCTTCAGATTAATAAATGGAAGTTATTATTGTATGGTGTAAAAAAAATACTTTCATTTTTTTATTTTAAAATCCAAAGAATATAATGCTTTTTATCAAAAAAATCAATAAATAAATGTAAGAATAAAAAAAGTTTAATAATATAAATATATTTTACAACCTGGTAATGAGTCGCCATTTTTTTACTGCACGGACTATAACACAAAACGAATATTTAAAAAATAAAAAAACAGGCGCAGAGATTTTTTAGCGCAATATACTACGTTTTATGTTATTTTTGGAAATAATAACCAGCAGGCAATACATCGTCATCAGTGGAGTTAATGTGTGGTTAAGAAAAATCCAGCCAGCTAATGATCTGTTGAAAGAGAAGCGTTGCTTGACAAAATGAAGTTATTACCCAATCAAAAGCCCCAGGTTGGGGTTTTTGAAGGGTTTATGGATAAATTTACAGCAGTATAAAAAAACAGATAGAAAACAATTATGAAAAGCGGATTAAATACAAATTTTTCCTTACTCAGTAAATTAATCCGGAAATGCTTTCTGAATTAAAATCAGCAATTTATTTACATATAGGCATTGTCTTTAAAGCTATGATCAGTAATATCTTTTACTCCCTTTAATTCAGGAATACGCTCTTTCAGACTTTTTTCTATGCCCTCTTTTAAGGTCATATCTACCATTCCACACCCCTGACAACCACCTCCAAATTGCAGAACAGCAAAATCATCATCTATTTCTATTAAGCGTACCATTCCTCCATGAGCGGCCAGTCCCGGATTAATTTCAGTGGTCAGGTAATAATTTACCTTGTCTGCTATTGTACTTTTTTCTCCCAGTTGAGGAAGCTTTGCATTAGGTGCTTTTATGGTAAGCTGTCCGCCCATGCGGTCTTCAGAAAAGTCCACAACAGCATCTTCCAGGAAATCTTCACTTTCATGATCAATCCAGACTGAAAAGTATTGTAAGTCAAACTTGCTGTCGTTTGCATTTTCTTCTCCCGGGCGACAATAAGCCAGGCAGGTTTCAGCCTGGGGAGTTCCGGGCTGCGTTATAAAAACTCTTATCGCAATATTCTTAACTTGCTGCCGCATGAGTAAATCGCGTAAATACTCTTCAGCTTTTTGGGTAAATTTAATGTTCACGTCTTTATCATCTACAGTCAATTTTGCATTAATATAGCAGAAAGCACAATATACACCTTACACTACCTGCTTGCTTTTTTCACATAATTCTGACAAATGACGGGATAGTACGCTTATCATAGCAAGATCAATTTTACTTTCCAGTCGTAATTCTCCCAACATTGCATTCCAGTCATCAATTTCCTGTGCATATTTTTCACACCATTTTTTTATACATTCCTGAATGGGTTGTTCTGTTTCACGACCTTTTAGTAGCATTAAGACAAATGCTTTTAAAGAAGCAGTCAGATCATCTCTGATATTTTCTCTTGAGCGGGCACCCCAGTTACCACCGGTTTCTACAAGACTTATATGATATAAAATCCATTGTAAAGATAAAATCTCTTTTACTCTAAAATAAGCTTTTGCAACATCTTCCAGTGGCTGTTGTGTTTCATGCATAATTTCTACAATAAATAATAGTCCCGGTGTCTGTGAAAAAAAGCTTAATTTTATTGCTAAATGCTGTGGTACATACTGTTTAACCAGTTTAGCTGTACGTATTTCTAAACTTTGTCTTAAAGATTGAGGTATGAGCGTTTCTATGTTATTAGTAAGATACTGCACCCCTTCCTGAAAATAATCAACACTTTCTTTTATGGTTTTATTTTGTATAGATTTTATCTGTAATAACCAACGGGTTAAGCGGCGTATGGTAGTACGTAAAGTAATCATCAGCTCATGTTGCAATTGCGTGCTTATAGTAAAATCTAAGGACTCCAGTTCACTCCATATACTATCAAAATTGTAAACATCTCTGACAATGATAAAAGTTCTCATTATATCCACAGGTGAAACATTCATAAAATGTTGCAAACGACTTACCAGCGTTATACCTGCAATATTACAGGTATAATTGGCAATCTGTGTTGCTGTAATTTCCCGCCTTAACCGATGTGTCTTAAGTGCTTCTTTATACTGTGTGCGCATAAGTTCAGGAAAAGCTGTTAGCATTTCATTAAAAAGATAATCATCGCCACAAAGATCTGATTCAAGAAGACGTGCTTTTAACATGGCTTTGGTATAGGAAACTAATACCGATAATTCAGGGCGTGTTAACGTTTTTCCTGTTGCAATACGTTCATTAATTTGATCATCATTGGGAATAAATTCTACCGCTCGGTTGAGTTTACCTTGTGTTTCAAGCTGAAAAATCAGATATTTGAACTCTTCATTTGTCCTTTTCACCTCCATTTGTGCCAAACTGATTGTACGGGTTTGACGATAATTATTGAGCATGACTAACCCGGCAACATCTGCTGTAATCGTTTACAGTATTTCATTGTGTTGTTCTGTTGTTACTTTTTTTTTAGCAACCTGAGGATTCAGAAGACTTTTAATATTGACTTCATGGTCAGAGCAATCAACGCCTCCCGCATTATCAATGAAATCGGTGTTAAGTGTTCCGCCCTGTAATGAATATTCGATGCGACCCAACTGTGTAAGACCTAAATTACCCCCTTCACCAATGACACGACAACGCAGCTGATTGCCATTTACTCTTAGTGCATCATTGGCGTGGTCTCCTACATTTTCATGGCTTTCTGATGAAGCTTTAACATAAGTTCCAATGCCTCCAATCCAGATAAGATCAACTGATGATCGCAACAATACTGAAATTAACTCAGCAGGAGTTAAAAATTTATCGGTAACAGAAAAACGTTTTTGCATAGGTTCAGTGATACGAATAGACTTAGTGTTTCTGGAAAAAACACCACCACCTGCTGAAATCAAACTTTTATCATAATCTGACCAACCTGAACCAGGCAGATTAAAGAGTCGTTCTCTCTCTTTAAAAGCGCGATCAGTATCAGGATTCGGGTCAATAAAAATATGTATATGATTAAAGGCAGCAACCAGGACCATTTTTTTTGATAATAACATTCCATTACCAAATACATCACCACTCATATCTCCAATACCAATAGCGGTAATAGTCTGCTTTTGAATATCAATTGATTTTTCTGCAAAGTGTGTCTGTACAGAAACCCATGCACCTTTAGCTGTAATGCCCATTTTTTTGTGATCATATCCGGCACTGCCGCCAGAAGCAAATGCATCATCTAACCAGAAATTATGTTCCTGAGAAATTTCATTGGCAATGTCTGAAAAGGTAGCTGTTCCTTTATCAGCAGCAACAACAAGGTAGTAATCATCATCATCGTAGCAAATGGTGTGTTCAGGTTTAATTACACTGTTTTTTACCAAATTATCCGTAACAGACAAAAGGCAGCGGATAAACTGTTTATAACATGCAATACCTTCTTTCATAAAAGCATCATGGTCATTTTCAGGAAGGCATTTACAGACAAACCCTCCCTTGGCTCCAACCGGTACAATAACTGAATTTTTTACCTGTTGTGCTTTAAGCAAACCAAGAATTTCTGTGCGAAAGTCTTCTCTTCTGTCTGACCAGCGCAGTCCTCCCCGGGCTACTTTTCCACCACGCAGATGAACCGCTTCAAAACGGGGAGAGTAAACAAAAATCTCAAATTCCGGAACCGGTTTAGGTACATGAGAAAGTTTTATAGTGGCTATTTTAAAAACAATACATTTTTCAGTACGCAGCGGATTCCTCTGATAAAAGTTTGTTCTTAATGTTGCAGAGATTAATTCAACATAGCGACGGAGGATGCGGTCATCTGTCAGAGAAGAAACCTGCTCCAGTTGAGTACAAATTTCCTGTTGTAGTTGTTGCTGTTTAGCTGTGCGTTGTTCCTCTTTCAAATCAGCATTTATATCAAAGCGAATTTGAAAAAACTCCCATATTAACAGACAAATATCTATATTGTTATAAAGTACACTGGCAATAAAATCCTGACTGAAACCAAATTTTATCTGCTGCAGATAACGGGCATAAGCTCTGAACATAGTGACCTGAATATTATTCATACCACCAGCTAATATGAGTTTATTAAATTTATCATTCTCAATTAATTTTGCCCATGTCTGAAGAAAAGTATCCTGTAAATGTTCTGCCGTATCTCTTGAAAACGGACCATTATTGACAGAAAATTCCGCATAAAAATCATGAATCCAGAAAGCCTCTCTGTCTTTATTGGTAAGTTCATATGGATGCTCACTGATAATCCGCAGCCCTAAATTTTCCATCAGTGGAATTTGATCTGCTAATGGCAGGGGTTCTCCAAAATTAAATACTTTTGCTCTTAAGTATTTGTTTTCTTTATCTTTTGCTAATTGATAAAAGCTAATTTTAACTGTTTTATCTGTGGTAAATGATTCGCAGGTTATGACATCATACACTCCTCTTTTAACAGAAAACTTTTCTTTGTAGCTTGTAGGTATACCTGCACGAAATTTATTAAAAAGCAGTATACCCTTATTTTCCTGGAACTCTTTAATAAGCAGTTCCTCAAAATCATTATCCCAGGATGAAGTGGCAGCAATCACTTCTTCAGAAATAATCTCAAGCTTACTGTCTACACTCACAGCATCGGTAAGACGTAAAATAAAATGAATTCTTGCCAGCACTGATTCAGAGAAAAAGGTAAAAAACTCTGCATCTTGTGCATTGAGATGATTACGCAATATACTTTCTATTTTTTTACGTAATTCAGTACTATAAACTTCTCTGGGCACATAGACTAATACGGAACAAAACAGTCCGTTACGATCATGTCGCATAAACACTTTGGTCTGATTGCGCTCCTGGATTTGTAAAATACTCATTGCTGTTTCAAAGAGTTGATCTTCTTTCATTTGAAACAACTCTTCCCGGGGGAAAACCTGCAGAATTTGTGCCAATTCTTTTCCGGCATGGCTGTCCGGAAGAAATCCGGAACGATTGATGACGGTTTTATATTTTTCTCTCAGAATAGGTATATGCCGTATACTTTGGTTAAATACCGGTGATGTGTACAGACCAAGAATTCGGTACTCACCGGTAACTTGACCCTGTTTATCAAATTGTTTGAGGATAATAAAATCCGGATAAGCCGGTCGGTGTACTGTTGAACGTACTGATGCTTTTGCAAAAGACAGGAGAGACTTATCAGAAAAAAAATCTGTATCCATTTCAGGTTCAAGGAGACATTGAGAAATAGCGCCTTTTTCTTGTAGATTTTCTCTAAATAATCCAAGCAAAGATTCAGTCGGACGCTCTATAATTGTTTTCTGACCTTCCCTTTTTACCTTAACTTCTTCAAACCCCAAAAATGTGAAGTTGTCGTTTAATATCCAGTACAGATATGCTTTAATTTCATTCAACTCACTTTCCGGGAGTTTAAGTGCTTTATTGCTAAGATTTTCAGTGATTGTCTGAATTTTTTCTTTGGTAATCCGGTAATCATGCACACAGCGGCGGACATCGGCAAGTACAGCACTGATACTATTGTGCAATGATTTTAGCGAATCAGCGCTTTCAATTCGGTTAACTTCAATGTGTACCACACCAAAAGATCTTTTTTTATTACCGCTGCTCTTAGTCGTAATCTCTATATCGGTATTTAATAGTTGATGGATGAGTATGCCCAAATCATTCAGTCTGATTCTTATTGAATCGACCATAAATGGGGTATTGAGTTGAATTATCTGGATAATTGTGTGTTTAGACTGCCAGCCACAGGTTTCTTTATCGGGATTGAATATACGGATATCTGCTGCCAGTTCATCATTATAATTGATTAGGTTATTCCATAAATACAATATACTTCCAAGTAAGTCTTTCCAGCTGTAACTTTCCAGCTCATCTTTAGACATGATGGAAAAAAAACTATCAATAAATTCTGATAGTTGTTGATGATACTCAGAAGACACTTTGGGGAAAAGATCAGCTTTTAAACGAGCGATTAAATTTTCCCAACCTTGCCATTGATTCATAAATGAAAATCCCCAAATTATAAATATTATTGGTTTAGTTGATTTTTAAAATTCTGATGCAGGACGTTGCTTTTATCCTGTACACTATTTCTATAAAATTGACCGATTAATTTTATATAACACTGATAAAAGTTAATAATCAAGTATTTTAACACATCAGCATTTTGAACAAATGTTGATGGTTTGCTAATTATAAAAAAATCAATATCTTATTTTATTAAATATTTTAGTTCGCAAACTGAAAATAAGTTTTTTAAAATCAATGATTTCATGAAAATATCTGTACTTTTAATAGAAATAAAATAAATGAAAATGCTGATTTTATTTTTAGACTAAAAAAATAGTAATACAAAGTTTTTGTGTTTTTTTCTTTATTTATTGACCATGTCAACATGACATGGTCGACCTTTTATGATAATTCGGTTAATACTCAGAGAAAAATGGAAGTTTAAGAATTTCATCTAATGGTTCTATTTGATACAGTTTGTTAAGTACATCAAACAACTCATTAACTGTTTTTCTCTCATGTTGATAAGGTCTTGATCTTATCAAATCTTCGAAATCTGGAGGAGTCACTATTTGTAATCCTGCTATAAGAAGACGATATACAATACTATACAGCTTTTTTCTGTCTTTTCTTTTTGCCTTCTCAAATTTTTCGTTATTCACTTTTGTTTCATCCTCTGGGAAATACTGGGCATCATCAAAATCAATAAAATATAGTTTGTCTCCATCAGTTACAATATTACCTAGATGTATATCGCCATGCGTTATCCCCTGTTGATGCATATTGTTTACTCCGGTAAGCATATTTTTCAGAATATGACGTAATTCTTTCAGGGGTAATAAACCATCAGTGTATGAATACTTCATCTCCTGCTGCCATGCTTTACATAAATCCTTACATTTTTTCAAAAATTTTCTTTGTGCCGAGACTTTTACTTTTGTCAGATCTTTATCAATTAAGAATATTAACTCTTCAATGTCTTTACGGTTTAATTCATATAAATCTTTACAGTTATCCAGTAATTTTATTGTTTGCCAATTTTCTGCGGATTTTAATTTTTCTTGTAGGCTTGTTGATGACAGGTAATTTTTAAGATCTTTGCGGTCATCCTTATCACATAATGAATATGAATTTTTTAGCTTACTGATACAATCTTTTGGACAAGCACTAGGTTTGGAGCTGCATAAGTAGATAAACTCTTTCATTTCAGGTATCTTCTCAACTTTTTTAACCGTGTATTTGCTTAATTCTATCATTAAACGAAAATCCAATATATACTCTTTAAGTGCAGCTCCGCCTGACGCCATATATTGAACTTTATCTTTGTCCCCGAAATCTACAGGTATAATCGGAATGCAGTGTGGATTGTTCATAGTGTACTTAAACGGTTGATTCAATTCTGGATTGCAATCGGTTAATGTCTTTTTAACAAGTATGAATCCACTATCTCCCGGAGCGACGAGCTGTGTTGTGCCAAGCACTCCTTCTCCCAAGATGCTGCCTTTTGGAAAGGAGGGCTTTTCACTTTTTGGATTGAGTATATTGTTCAAAATGTTTTTCGGAACAACGGGCTTTATTGTGCCAAGCTTTCCTTTTTCCAAGATGCTGCCTTTTGGAAAGGAGGGCTTTTCACTTTTTGGATTGAGTATATTGTTCAAAATGTTTTTCGGAACAACGGGCTTTATTGTGCCAAGCTTTCCTTTTTCCAAGATGCTGCCTTTTGAAAAGCAGAGCACTTTTTCACTTTTTGGATCTATTTGATGCATTTGTAACCAAAGGTTTTTCTGTTCCTGCACTATTGTATCTTTATTAATTTTACCAGTTGCCTCCGGAGACTGCGCTGTTTTATCTTTATCAATTTCACTAGTTGCCTCCAGAGACTGCACTGTTTTATCTTTATCAATTTTACCAGTTGCCTTCGGAGACATTTGATTTATTATATTAGTAAGTTTCAGGTGTTCATGTATGTTATTTGAGAGACCCTCGTTTTTCTTAGGAGATATTTTTGTTTTCACGAACTCTCTAGCTAATGCTTGTAGTATTGCTTCTTTG
>JAPORK010000153.1 GCA_026710285.1 Endozoicomonadaceae bacterium
CCATCTGTTTTTTCTGTAATGCTGTAACCACGGGATAACGTATGTAGTGGGCTCAAGGCGTTTAGTTTTGCCGATAAAAAATGGAGACGTTCTCTCTTCAGTGCCATTATACGCCTGGCAGAAAGTATTAATTTATCCTGCAGGTGATGGCTTTTAATCTGCGCCTGTGCAAGCTTTTCTTTGGGATTATGTTGTCGTAAACGGGCTAACAGATCTTTTGTCCGATAGTGGTATTTATTGTATTGCAGCATGATTGCATGATGCAGCTTTGTGGTCAAATGGTCAAGATACTGGCTTTTTTCCCGCATATAATCACAGGGATGTTTCAGTGATTTATACAGATGCAATACCTTTGTTTGTAATCTTTGCAGTTGCCCGGTGATCAGCTGATATAAATAATCTGACTGTTGCTCAAGCTGTTCAAGCAGTTCGTTCTGATCAGGGCTGAGCACTTCTGCGGCAGCAGAAGGTGTAGGTGCCCGGTAATCGGCTACAAAGTCAGCAATGGTAACATCGGTTTCATGACCCACGCTACTGACAACCGGTACAGCGCAACCGGCAATGGCACGAGCTACCTTTTCTTCATTAAAGGGTTGCAGATCTTCTGCAGATCCTCCGCCTCTGGCAAGAATCAGTGCATCAAATTCAAAATGGGTTTCTGCCAGTTGTAACCGTTGCACAATCTGGTCTGCTGCTTCTGTTCCCTGCACCAGCGCAGGCAAAATGGTAACGGTAATCATGGGACAGCGCCGTTTCAGTACCGAGCAAATATCATGGATAACCGCTCCGGTAGGCGAACTAATAACACCAATATGTTTTGGAAAAATCGGCAGTTCTTGTTTTTTATCTGCATCAAACAGACCTTCTGTACTCAGCCTGCGTTTTAGTTGCTCAAAGGCACGCTGTAGCGCCCCTTCGCCAGCTGCTTCCATATGGCGGACAATCAGCTGGAAGTCACCACGTCCAGCATATAAGCTCGCATTGGCTCTCACTAATACTTGCATACCCTGTACAGGTTTAACCGAACAAAGACGATTTTGCCCTTTGAACATAGCGCAGCGTACCTGAGCATTTTCATCCTTGAGAGAAAAATACCAGTGACCAGAGCTATGCATAACCAGATTGGAAACCTCTCCTTCTACCCAAACATTAGTAAGAGAGAGCTCCAGCAACTGGCGTGCTTTTTGATTAAGTGCGGTAACACTTAGAATCGTTTTATCCGCTGAGACGTCTTGCGATAAAGAAAAGGCACACATTACTTTATTGTAATGGCTATGTTAGTAACAGAAATTTTCATTTTTATCTGTTCATACAGTGTTATGATCATTGCTTATCCAGGTATGTTTGCAGGCAAATTCACAATATGATTAATTCTTTTCAGGTATTGCTTGTCTGAGCGCAATACCTGAAAGCCAGTTACTCTGTGGATAACAGATCCATACGGTGTTTGTCCATCATCTCAAGTGCACGACCTCCACCACGTGCAACACAGGTTAAAGGCTCTTCGGCAACCACAACGGGAAGTCCTGTTTCACTGCTTAGCAGGGTATCCAGACCACGCATAAGTGCACCACCTCCGGTTAACACCAGTCCACGTTCTGCTATATCTGAAGCAAGTTCCGGCGGAGACTGCTCTAGTGCACTCTTAACTGCCTGGACAATTGCCTGAAAGTTATCCTGAAGCGCTTCAAGAATCTCTTTACTGTTTAATGTAAAACTGCGGGGAATTCCTTCAGCCAGATTACGTCCGCGAACGTCAATTTCTAGCGTTTCTTCCATGGGGTATCCAATTGCAATTTCCTGCTTGATGCGTTCTGCGGTTGAGTCACCGATAAGGCTACCATAGTGACGGCGCACATAGGTTACAATGGCTTCATCAAACCGGTCGCCCCCGATACGTACAGATTCTGAATAAACGACACCGCTTAATGAGATAATGGCAATTTCTGTGGTACCTCCACCGATATCTACCACCATAGAACCACTGGCTTCTTCTACCGGAAGTCCGGCACCAATAGCCGCTGCCATCGGTTCTTCTATCAGATAAGCTTCACGTGCTCCGGCACCTAAAACTGATTCACGAATAGCACGCCTTTCTACTTTTGTTGATTTACAGGGAACGCAAACCAGCACCCGTGGGCTTGGTTGAATAAAACTGTTCTCATGTACTTTACTGATAAAGTGCTGCAACATTTTTTCGCATACATCAAAATCGGCAATAACACCATCTTTCATTGTACGAATGGCGGTTATATTACCGGGCGTACGTCCTAACATTCTTTTAGCGTCCATACCCACAGCAACAACACTTTTTTGGTTGCCTATATTGCGAATCGCAACAACAGAAGGTTCATTAAGTACAATCCCCTTACTGCGGACATATATTAATGTGTTCGCTGTTCCTAAGTCGATAGATAAGTCCGTTGAAAAAAGTCCGCGTAATTTTTTTAACATGGTTGCCTTGTGTTCCACAAAATAGTGATTGATACTCTAACTTTACCCATTGTTGTTCAGACTGCCAAGTTTTGTCTGTTCCGATCCATGTGATTATGGATGCTTGGTAAGAGTAAAGCCAACTTTTTCAGGCTAAATCACTATAAAATAAATGACTATAAGTAATAATGCAATCTAAATTCTGTTTACTGTAAAAATTCATTATCAAAGATAAGTTAAAATTTTCACTGTCTGAACCCCTGCTTTGCAGCCGGTTGCGTATAATTAATGTTCCCGCGTATGATGAAAACTGATATCTGGCCAGCGTTCTTCTGTCAGCGAAAGATTAATTCTGGTCGGGGCTAAATAAGTTAACTGCTGACCACCATCCATGGCGAGGTTGTGTCCATTTTTAATTTTGAACTCATGAATGATTTTATCATCAGGACAGTTCACCCAGCGTGCTGTTTGTATACTCACAGGTTCATAAATAGCATCTACTTTATATTCATCCTGCAAACGACGTAATACAACATCAAATTGTAGTATACCCACCGCACCAAGAATTAAATCATTGTTATTTAAAGGCATAAATAGTTGTGTTGCTCCTTCTTCAGAGAGTTGCTGCAAGCCTTTTTTTAACTGTTTCAGTTTAAGAGGATCTTTCAGGCGTACACGCTTAAACAGTTCCGGGGCAAAATGTGGAATGCCGGTAAATTTTATGTTCTCATTATGGGTAAAGGTATCGCCAATCTGAATGGTGCCGTGATTGTGCAGACCAATAATATCGCCAGAGATCGCCTCTTCTACATGCGTTCTGTCACCGGCAAGAAAAGTAACTGCATCAGCTATTTTGACATCTTTTGCCAGTCTCACATGACGCATCTTCATATTACGGGTGTATTTTCCGGAACAGATACGCATAAAAGCAATACGGTCTCTGTGTTTAGGATCCATATTTGCCTGAATTTTAAAGATAAAACCACTAAATTTTTCTTCATCAGGTAAAACGGAACGGGTACTTGCGTCCCTGGTCAGCGGTGGCGGTGCCCATTCGGCAAAATAGTTAAGCATCTCTCTGACGCCAAAGTTACTCAGTGCCGTTCCAAAAAAAACCGGTGTCATTTTACCTGCACGGTAAGCATCAAAATCAAAGGTGTGGCTGGCACCACGCACCAGTTCAATTTCATCAATAAAATCGTTGTACAAATCACCCAGCAATGCTTTTGCCTCTGCGGATTCAACTCCTTTGATTTGCAGATCGTCAGAAATTTTATGTCCTGACCCCGGTGTATATTGATGGATAGTATCGGTGTAAAGATTGTAGACGCCTTTAAATGCTTTACCCATACCAATGGGCCAGGTAACCGGCGCACAGTCAATTTTGAGTACAGATTCTATCTCATCAAGGATATCTATTGGATCACGTACTTCACGATCCATCTTGTTAACAAAGCTAAAAACCGGCGTATCCCGCAAACGGCATACATCCATTAGCTTGATGGTTCTCTCCTCTACCCCTTTAGTACAATCAACAACCATCAGCGTGGAATCTACTGCTGTGAGTGTTCGGTAAGTATCTTCAGAAAAGTCTTCGTGACCCGGTGTGTCAAGCAGATTTATTACGCATCCCTTATACGGGAACTGCATGACTGAAGTGGTAATGGAAATACCGCGTTCCTGTTCCATTTTCATCCAGTCGGAAGTTGCAAGACGTCCGCTTTTACGCCCTTTTACCGTTCCGGCCATCTGGATTGCACCGCCGAGTAGCAGCAACTTTTCTGTTAATGTGGTTTTACCTGCATCAGGGTGCGAGATAATTGCAAATGTTCGTCGCTTATTTACGTCTTCAGTTATGGCTGTCATAGTATAAAGTGTATTATCAGTTAATCACAATTAGATGAAGGCTATAGTGACACAGCATGAGAGTCAAGCCCAAACAATCTTCATCTTATTTTTGTTGGGATTATTTTTAGCTTGTCCTTATATTAATTACATGATAAGACGGGGAAATTTTGAAAAGATACAAGTAGTCTATTCGACAAAAGCTACTTGACAAATCAAGGCAAGATCCTTTTATCCGAATAATAGCTCTTCGCAAAACGAATCATTCCAACCGGCATCTTGTATTTTTCCCTTCATGCTGCCTTTTTGGGAATGTAAGCGCACCAGATTCATAACAAAGCGTCTCAGGGAAGCCATATTTTCTGATGCAAACTCCCGGCGAATTCGAGATTCATCTTCTCTCATCGTGACATCTAACACATAGTGGACACAATTCTCTATTTCCAGTGTCCCCGAATGATACTAGCCATTACTTCTGCAGAGTCATTACATGATGTCAGATAATACTGTACTTCAGTAGTGCACTTATCCTTGCCATTACGCTTTCGTGTCACTTCAATAATATGAGATAAGCCTGGTCATTCTTCGGCTTCACTTAACCAGTTTGTAATATTTAGTTTTTTGTAAAAACGCTGTTTGATACGACCATGTCCGGCATCAATTTCCTCAAATGTATCACAGTCAACCCCTTCGTAATGCTCTCGCTCTGCCTTATAAAAATAAGCGTGAACAGCTTTATACAGTTGTTTTTGATTCTTTTTAAGACTCAGCACATAATCTCCCTTTGTTTGATAATGGTCGATGCTGTTTTTTTCTGACAGTGCATTGCATCCATAGTAACAACTGCCTGCTTTTTTTAAAAGGGTTGTAAATCATAGCTTAGAAGCACTAGCCGTTTTCAAACGGCTAAAGGATCGTTGATATGAAAAATAAAACTACGACCTTTTTATACTTTGATGTTAACTAGATCATCAGTCTGCATAACTGGATTATTGAAAATCTGCATAACCTTCCCCTGTATATCATCTGATACGTGGTTTGCGCACCCACAAAAAATTTTTAAACTCTGCCTTTTATGTTAATTTATGCAAGCTTATGCAGCTGGTTATCATAAGATGGCGGCAGCGTGGTGACACAGAGAAAAGACAAGGTGATAAGGTGAAAAAGCATTTATTAATATCAGGCATATTCCTTTGGTTAGTAACAGGTACAGCGAATGCATTAACATCCATTGATTTAATCAAAACAACCAAATCTTGGGAAGGTTCTGCGTTACCTTCGGTACATCTCAAGCAACCACAAGTAACGATTAAAGAGATTACCATCGATCCGGGTGAGGTCTTGCCAGTACACAAACACGATGTTATCAATGCAGGTATTTTGCTGGAAGGAGAGCTCACCGTTTATACTGAAAACGAAACTGCATCCAAAAAACTTTTAGCCAGCCCAAACGACAATAAATCAATTGTTGAAACGTTTAACCAATGGCATTATGGTATTAACACTGGTAATGTTCCGGCTAAAATTGTTGTTTTTTATTTTAGTGAAGAAAATGCAGTGGTTACTGAACTAAAAGCAGATGAACAATCTTGAATGTATAATTTACCAGCATGATGTAAATATTCCTGAATTCAAGGTTTTGAAAATTTGTGAAACAGGTGTCCTTAATGCAATTTAATACTCCGTTAATTGAAGGATTACTTATCAAACGGTATAAAAGATTGCCGAACAAAACAGATAAATCTGTAGATGGAAAAGAGATTAAGCGGAGTCGAAGCCAGCATTATCTGAATCAGACGGTTTTCTATTTGCAGATAGTACCACCTTTGCCTCCGCTCAGACTACGGTTTATGGTTTGGTTGTGATAGTGCTTCCAGCTCTGTTATCCACCTATTAAACCCGGGACATTTAGCCCGCATATTGTCAATGCCTATGGTTCCGGCGATATCCGGTCCATGTGTTGTTTTTCGATAACCAACCTTTTCAAGCCGCTTAGAAGGAGCGGTTTCTTTTGAGTTGTTAATTTTTTCTGGATTATTGTCAGCCGATTCTAAAATTTTTTTTGCCGGACCTTTAAACTCCGGATGACCCAGTCCATCTGCCAAAATATCAGGGTTGGAAAAAAGTAATGCTTCAAACTCATACATTTGCACATAAGGGATCACCTTGTGTCGTATTTTTTCAGAAACACTTTTAAGTATTCTTTGTTCCAGACTGGCTTTAGTTTCATACTGTGTTTTACCACGAAAACCATAAAAATCAACTAATGTGGTTACCTTATCAAACTTATTTGCCATTCTGTTAAGATATTTGGCAATTTTATCAATATTTACACAACCATTTAATTTTATAGGGGTTACATAAATACCCTTTGGTTGCAGATAATCGTATAATAATTTCTTAACAAAAATTTCTTCCGTTGTACCCTCTACCAATATACCTACTCTTATTATGTCTACCACTCAGGGCGTCCTCCCACCAGGTTTTTATCCCAAAGATCACCAACACCATATTCATCAAGCCAGTCTTCAAGATCTTCTCTTTCTAATCGTCTGAAAACAGAAACTCCCTTCTCCTGATCAGCTACAATACAATCCTCCGGTTCAAAATGATTGGCAAAAGCAATTGACTGTGTGGAACAAATCACCTGATTTTTTGCAGCTTTTGCAGCTGTTAATTTGATCATATCTGCCAAAACTTCCAGCGCAACCGGATGTAAACCCAGTTCAGGTTCATCAATAATCGTGGTTTCCGGACGCAGATGCTCAGGCTGTAAAAACAGAGTCGTCAGACAAATAAATCGAGCCATTCCATCTGAAAGCTGATTTGCAGAAAAAGGTGTATCATGATGCTTGTGCAACCAGCGTAATAATATCTTTTTACTACCTTCTGCACCCTGGGGCTGCAAAAAGAAATCATGAAAAAAAGGCGCAACCACCTGAATCGTCCTCACAATTTCCCGGTAATTTTGTGGAGATTCATCCTGAATCCGCTTTAAAAAGGGTCCAATATTACGGGCATCCATAGCAAGAAAGGTATTATCACAGACCGGTTGTGCCTGTTTAAATCCGGCAGCAGGACCCGTATCATGGAAATGGTATACTTTGCATTGCTGTAAATAATCTCGGGTAAAATTTCGTACACCGATACTGTCTGCCTCTCCGTCGGGAAGCAAGCCACTTTCTCCGCGAACACCTTTTATCGTAAATTTTCTTGAAGAGTCTTCTATTGTGCAATATTCATGATCAAAGACCAGGGTATCATCATTTATTCCATGTTTAAATTCCACATGATAACCATTGATATTCACAGTAAGATCAAAAACGATTTTTGCTGTTTGCTTTGTACCAAAATGAAAAAAAGTATTGGCAAAGCCGTGTCGTTCCACATAGTGTTGCAATCGTCCTTCAGACAAGTAACGCAAAAAAGTAAAGATGGAAATAAAATTCGATTTACCTGCACCATTAGCACCGATGAGTACATTGACAGACCGCATAGCCAGGTCAAGCTGTTTGATTGATTTAAACCCCTCCACCTTAATATGGGCTAAATGATTTTTTCTATGAGATGTCATAAGTTATCTGCCGGTTATATATGTCTGTTAAACGTGGTTTATTCAGAAACAGCAAGGTATTCTCCTTCTATTCATAGTGTAAATATAGTCTGGTATTTTCTGCTGAGTATTGTAGCATTGCAGCCGAGAATTTGAACCTGCTAAAGCCTGAAACCCAAACAGCTCACATCCGATAGGTTTTGTAATGAACTATACTCGATTGAATTCTGCCTCTTATAACATTGACAGTTACCTGTTTTGATCACTTCAGGAACCTCAGATTGCGTAGTTTGTAACATCAGAAAAAGCTTGAATCTACTTGTAGATGTTGGCATATTAATACCAACAGATATGTTTACAATTCAACAGCGACATTAACTAATCAGCTTTAACTGCAAAGTGGATGAATTCGTTGTAACAGACCGAAGAAACCCCGCTAATCAGGGACAGAGATGATGTTTACAGAAGATTCACGTGTAAAAATTCCCACTATCCTGCATTTAATCAGGTTGGGTTATGACTATTTACCACTTAATCAGGCCGTCTGGAATTCTGATACCAATATCTTTACTAATATTTTCAAAGCGTCTGTGTCTCATATCAATCCTGAAACAGAGGCTGATGACATTAAACGATTATTAGAAGAAATAACCCTTTTGATCGATAACGAAGATCTGGGTGAGGCTTTTTATGAAAAGCTGACTGCCCGTTCCGGCATACGTCTTATCGATTTTGAAGATTTCAGTAAAAATAGTTTTCATGTAGTAACTGAGCTGACTTACAAAAATGGTGATGACGAATTTCGACCAGATATCACTTTGCTGATTAACGGTATGCCGCTGGTATTTATTGAGGTAAAAAAACCAAATAACCGTGAAGGTATTCTGGCTGAGCGTGAGCGAATTAATAAGCGATTTCAAAATGTTAAGTTCAGGCGTTTTGTAAATATCACCCAGTTTATGTTATTTTCCAACAACATGGAATATGACGATAAAGACCCTGAACCTGTTCAGGGAGCCTTTTATGCCAGTTCCTCATATCATCAGCCGGTATTTAACTATTTCCGGGAAGAGGAAGAACTCAATCTTACTACACTACTGCGTAAAGAGAGTGATGCAGCTGAAAACCGTGTGCTTGCAGATAATAATCTGCAAGTGATTAAGCACAACGAAGAATTTACCTCTAACAAGGAACCTGGCAGACCCACCAATCGCATTTGTACTTCACTATTAAGTCATGAGCGACTGGCATTTATGTTGCAATATGCGCTGGTCTATGTAAAGGAATATAGTGGAATACAAAAGCATATCATGCGCTATCCACAACTGTTTGCAACCAAAGCCATTGAGCGCAGGCTGAATGAAAGGCTTAAAAAAGGTATTATCTGGCACACGCAGGGTAGTGGAAAAACAGCATTAACTTACTACAACGTGGGGTTTTTAACTCATTACTTCCAGCGCAAAGAGGTAATTCCTAAATTCTATTTTATTGTTGATAGGCTGGATTTACTAAATCAGGCGCATCGTGAGTTTAGCAGCCGTGGACTGTCTGTTCGTACCATTAATTCACGTGAAGACTTTGCCCGTGAAATCAAAGGCACTGGAGTAATTGGTAATCTGAAAGGTAAGCCAGAAATTACTGTCGTCAACATTCAAAAATTTAAAGATGATCCGGATATTATACCAACCAGGGATTACAGTATTGACATTCAGCGCATTTATTTCCTGGACGAAGTACACCGCAGCTATAAACCCGGTGGTAGCTTTCTGGCAAACCTTTATCAGTCAGACCGCGATGCAATCAAGATAGGTCTTACTGGTACACCGCTGATCACAGAAGAGAAAAAATCTAATAAAAAAGCGTATAGCTCAAAAGAGGTTTTTGGTGATTATATGCATAAATACTACTACAACGCCTCAATCGCAGATGGTTATACCCTGCGCCTGATCCGTGAAGAGATTGCAAACAATTATAAAATGAAACTTCAGCAAGCGTTACAGGATATGAAAATTGTAAAAGGTGACATTAAAAGTAAACAGATTTATGCTCACCCCCGTTTTGTTGAACCGATGCTGGATTATATCATCACTGACTTTGAGAAAAGTCGACGTATCATGGGCGATGTTAGTATAGGTGCTATGGTCGTTTGCGATAGTTCAGAGCAGGC
>JAPORK010000135.1:0-2811 GCA_026710285.1 Endozoicomonadaceae bacterium
ATCGGCACTCCCTACTGATAAATAAGGTTGTGGTCTCTTGTTTTGATGTTGATGTGCGATCGATAAAGTGTTTGCACTTCTTTTTTTGATTGGCTTTAAAAAAGTTAACGCAGCAGTATACTTTTTTATCGATTCAGAATAGGTATCAGGACAGGTTACCAGGCAAAAAGTTAGTATGAAAAATAATAATGTGCGAAGGAAAGTAGCTAAACAACCAACTAAGTTGTTAGTATAAATTAATTTCTGGGATAGAAAAAACATAAGCAAAGCGGATAAAATATTTATTAAGTAAAAGATTTTTATTTACTAATTAACACTACGTAATTACGTATAAACCTATATTGTAATTATTTCGTTTTTATTTTAATCAGACAACGCATTATCAGAATTTTAGCTTTTGCGGTAACGATAGATCTTCAGCCATTCCATAGTAAGTAATGTCCGATAATTATGGCGAAGGGTTTTAGCGTCACGATTTGCTCGTGGTTTTTTTTGAAAAGAGAAATCATTAGATAAAATACTTAAACTCCCTGAGCAATAATTCTAGTTCAATAAAACCAACCAGGCAAAAAAATATTGTTTAATGATGCCTCTAACACCGGGTTAATTCACGCCACCAAAGTTTTCAAAAAAAGTGTAATCAGTGCCGATGCTATATTTAAATAATGATGTCTTTGTTAATTTAAAGTAACGGGTCTGATATTAACAGTTTTACTCAGGCAGCACAGATAAAATAATTTATAGATAAACAGGGCTGTTCATCATTCTTTCTCTTCACAATAAACAATTAAGGATACAATCAGCATGCAGGGAAGCAAACAATGCAAATACTATTGTTATCGGGGCAAACGGTGTCCAGAGCTTGCACTTAACAAGCAAAAACACTGTTTTTGGCATTGTCCTGAAGCAGATAAAAGTGGCTCAGATATAAAAGAACATCTGGAAAGTTTGATTAAAGAAGGTCGTAGTTTGTGTGGATTTCAGCTTGCCGGCGCCAAACTCGATGGTATTTGTCTTATCCATCCACATACCCGCACAGGTGCTGATTTAACCGGAGTAAATCTTAAGCGTGCCTCTTTAGTTGATGCTCATCTTTATAAAGTCAATTTTACCAATGCCTGCTTACTAAAAGCGAAACTTGACAATGCTAATCTTAATTCTGCTAATTTTGAGGGAGCTGATCTTTTAGGTATTTCGCTGAAAAATGCAAAATTTGAACATGTTCGCTGGGGAAAGCATTTACATCAGGAAGTGGTAATATCACAAAAAAAGCAGGAAAAAATCCCGGCAAATACTGTTAAGCAAATGCATGAAGAAGCAGAAGAGATATGCAGATATTTACGCAAAGAGTGTGAACGTAACGGACTTTCATATGATGCCGGAAAGTTTTTCTATAAAGAAATGTATTTCCATCGTTTTACACTACCGTTATTTTCATGGCGACGTTTTATCTCCTGGTTTATCGATAATCTGTGTGGCTATGGAGAAAAACCAGTACGTCTGATCAGCTTTTCAATCATGTTTATTACACTATGTGCACTAGGTTATTTTTTTACCGGGGTAGATGATGGCGGTATCATCGTAGGTTATGAATCCCGTTATACATTGATGGAAAACTTCTGGCAGTTTGCAGAGAGTCTCTATTTCAGCATCGTTACCTTCACCACACTAGGCTACGGCGATATTGTACCCATTGGTGCGGGGCGTCTCATCGCTGCTATGGAAGCCTTTGTCGGTAGTTTTGCTATTGCATTATATGTCGTTGTTTTTGTGAGAAAAATGTCTCATTAAAGAAGACAAATTATCTACTATTATAAAATAGGTAAAAAAAGTTACAACATGCCGATCTGATAAAAGAATCAGCCAATAAAAAAATCAAGGAGCAACCATGACATTAGCAACTCAGGGACCAGGAGGCAGCAGTCCGATTTTACCTCCTCAGGGGCAGCCTCAGACAACACCTGCTTCTACCAGCGGACAGAAATTTGGACGTCAGGTAAGTGCAACTTCCGGACAGTCAGTTATACAACAATCGCCAGATAGCAGCCCACCCGGATCGCCAACACAACTGAACAACAGAAGAGTAACCGGGCTTACTGCGGAAGGTCTCATACAAATAGCTGGTGCTCCAAAAGAAGGGGTCTTCAAGAAAAGTGCTGATTATAAACAATTACTCACATCAATAGATGCTTATGCTCAGACAAAAACAGCCGGGGCTTCCCGCAATGAACTCATTGCAAAATTAGATACGATAGCAGAGCAGGCAGAAAGCTTTTATGAGAAAAAAGCAGACAAATCAAATAAATTCAAAATTGGAAACTCCAGCGATAAATTAAAAGGAATACTGGATCGTGTGGAAGGTGCAGGAACCGTTTTGAATGAGGCCAAAGCAACAAAAGCAATTCTGCAGTTGCTGGATACTTCTCCCGGAGATCTGGTAGTCAGAACTGCGCTTCGTCAGGATGCACTGGAGCAGGGTGCCGATATTGTGCAAAGTGTCCTGGCAGACAATCCCCCTCAAAGCATACAGGAACTTCTCACACTGGATTCACTTTATGGTGGTTCAGAGTTATTAGCTGAGCATTTTCATAATTTAACTGAGCCAAACAAAGGCAGAACATTAATGCTCAGCAACGCAGGGGCAAGTGATCATCTGAGACAGATAGCAGCAGCCGACTGGGCACCAGGAAAAGTGGCAAAAGAGGTTCCCAATGTAGCTAACAACGCACAGGAATTAGGTCAGCAATGGAATGCGCTTGAACAAAAACTCAATCAGCAAAAAGTTCCTCCTGTAGGTGTTGCTGCCGCAAA
>JAPORK010000135.1:2821-9862 GCA_026710285.1 Endozoicomonadaceae bacterium
TGCTGCAAAAGAAGCATTATTTGCCCGTACTGTAGAACACTGGAAAGAGAACTCGTCTACTACCGAGCAGAATCATCACCTTACCCGCAGGCAGACACTCTATGTTCAGCGACCAAAAGTAGGGGCTACACAACAAACACCGGCAAGATTTGATGTTCAGCAAATAGCCAGTAATGCTGAGCGGTTATCAGCAGGTTTTGAACGGGTTCCTGCTGAATTTCAGCAAAAGCTGAATGTAGGTCAGGGTGCACCTGATAGTGTCAGAGGTTTTAATCAATTACCAAAGCCGCAGTTTTTAACCGCAGAAACTAACATGATGCATAAAGATGGTTTTATGGACAAAGCACAGGTCCGTTTTAAGAGAGAGGGAAACAGACTGCCCTGTCCGGCAGATTCTGCTGTAAAAAACAGTGATGGAGAAGCAACTTATCATGCTAACCATGTAAAAATGCCAATGAGTCAATTTATTGCGGCTCAGGGACCAAGAGAAAACGCCGGACTATTCTGGAATATGGTTGATCAGCAAGATTCAGAAGTTGTGGTTGATCTGACCAATGCTTCTGATCCATCTACGGCAAAACGAAGCTTTGACTACACACCTCCCCCGGGTGAAACAAAAGTTTATCCAAATGGTGCGAAGGTCACCAATAATGGTGAGACAAGGGTTATGGGTGGATTATTTACCGTACAACAACTGGAAGTTAATGGAAAGCCGCGTATACGTATACAACATAACCAGTTTAATGACAGAACATCAGGTTCTCCGGCAGAATTGGCGTCCCTGGCAACGCTGGTACGCACAATAAGCCCTAATCTGGCAAAGCCGGTAACGGTCCATTGTACGGCTGGTGTTGGACGTACTTCAACCTTTATTGCAATACAGGATCAGGTCGACCATCTTGCTAACACAGGGCATGCACATGATATACAGGATGCAGCTGCAACGCTCAGAAATGCACGCGGAGGTTCTGCAATACAGACAGCGGAACAATGGCAAACCATCAATCAGGTGCATGACAATCCTGATGCAATTATCGGTCCTTTCCTTTCCTTAGCCGGTCCGGCTGCTGCTGGTTAATTGATGAATACCGGTTGCAATGGTGATGATTTAGATACGATTTAGATAGGATCTGCTGAAACAGACACTTTGTTACCGGTATTGAAATATTTTTTGATGGAAATTCAGGGGTTTTCATCAAAAGCACATCAGGATATAAGCAGCTGTTACCTTCTCAAAACAAAGAAAAATCATTTTATCAATATACACAGTCAGCCCCTTTGTAGTACCATATCTGAAATCTCCACAAAACAAAGCTCAGGTATCTTCACCAGTCAAAGATAGAAAATAGTCAAAAAACTATAGGAACTTGTTGAAAAAATTTATCTGTTGCTAAGTGCAGAAACTGTGAATTAGTAAAGAGTATTACAATGCAAAACATACGTTTTTCCAGTAACAACAGTCCGGACTCATTTGAAAAAAATGATCTCTGTGTATCCAAAAAAATACCAGCAATAAACCACAACCCTGAAGCATTACCTAAAGATGCAGCAACCCTGGTTACAGCACAAACAGCATGTCCACAGCATTTAGGTGGCGTGCTAAAAAAAACGATGGTACAGCAAGATTCAGAAATAAGCTCTCAACAAAAAGGAGCTTTTAATCAGGTTACAGCATCAGCGAAAAAAATGCCAAAAGATGAATATAATCAAATATTTGCTACAAAGATATCAAGAGTCTGTGCCGCATGGCAGAATCTTCAGAAAGTATTTGAAAATCCGGAAATGTTAAAGGAAATACTGGCTGAACGGGGTATAACAGGACCTGATCCAAAAGAAGTGCAGAAGTGCCTTCAGAGTAATAAACCAGCTTTAATTCCGCCGATGGTTCAACGTGAATTATTATTATCAGAAGAGGAATATGAAGAAAAACTAACAGAAAAAATGGAGAATTTGCTCAAAGAGAAAATGATAATGCCTCACATAAATCTAGAAGTAGCAAAACTATATCATGAATACCTGAATTGTATCAATTGCATAAATAACATGTTTGCTGCAGGAGAATCGTCAGAGGTCATCAATAAAGTTGAGAGGCTTGTCCATGAACTTTGGTGGCAGATACGCCAGCCAGATCCTGCAAATGAGAAAGTTCTTGACTTTTTAGATCAGTCGAGAATGCTGGCGTACAGGAGAGCTAGATTATTAGCAAGGGGAGAATCCGGAAAATCTGCCAGGTCATTTGCACAGGGGAAATGCGGGAAAGTTGAACTGGTTATGTTCGGAAAAGCCGGATTTATGTCAGTTAAAAAAACGCCACTTGAATCTGACAAGAATTCCTGCCAACAGCCTCAAATGGATTTGAATTATAAGAATATTATCCGACAAAAAAATGCGTACATGCCGGAGGATGGACAACCATTATCAGCGGTCATTGAAACTGCAAAATTAACCGAAGAGGAGATTAAAGTTCTGGCTGAAAAGTTGTATTACAGAAAAAAAATAATAGCACATACGCAAGAAATGTTTATCAAAATTAGTCACTCTGATCCTGTCAAGTTTGTTGAAAATATAAAACGGGAATATCCCTATTTTAACCATAAAGACATTAATGATTTAATCTTACGGACTCACCGGGTTTTGCAACAAATCAGTAATCCGCATCTGCAACAAATTGAAAATTTGCACAAACTGATACAATTATACGAAACATGGAAAAAGGAAATACCATGGAATCCTCACCCTCAAAAACCGTTTTCTTTTAAAGAATTAATACTTATTTTAAAATCTCTTTGTGAAGGATTAATTCATATGCATGATAACAGGATGACGCATGGAGATATACACAAAAATAATATCTTGATTAACTCGTGCTACATTGTAAAATTTATTGATATTGACAGTATAAAGTTGCATTCAAAGGAAGATACAGATATTAATGCATATCGTGTTGACAGGTCCTGTTTAAGAGATATCTTCAGGTTGCTCATAACAGGAGAGTCAGAACAGGATGAATATATATTTAAAAAAGGAGATGAGCTGGAGGAATTGTTAGCAAAGACAAGACCCTATCTTCAGGAGCAGAAAGAAGTTAACCAATTGAAAACCATACTATACGAAATAGATGAGGTTGTAGTTAGTCATAAAAATTTGCACGATCTTCGTGAACTTCTCAGGATTTCATCAGACATTTAGCTGTAGTTGATGTCATTCTTACCCTGCACGCCGTAAAGCCTCACCCTTCAGGGTCTGTCTCTTAGTCACATTTTTCAGGCTCTGATTGTTATCCTGGCAGGTTGCTTGCTACTGAATACCAGTCTTTTTGGCATAAACCCGTGGGCTGAGCCTGTCGAAGCCCAGAGGTCAAAAGCCACGGTGTATTCAGTAAAGATTTATATATTCAGCAGAAAATAAAACTGTGAACAAAAATCGGCACTTAAAAAATGTGACTAAGAAACAGTTCCTTTAGAGGACGGATGTCAAAGTTACGTTGATTCTGCCTGACCAATCTGCTTATCCAGACGAGCAAGAATCTGTAAACACTGTTGTTTTTTTTCCGGGCTGCTTTCTGTTGCATACTGACGCTCAAATTTTCGTTTTTGTGCTTTTAATGCTTTTAATGCAAAAGTATTACCTTTTCTGTTTAACTTAGCCGGTGCAGCCTGTACTTTAGCGTGTGAATGCTGCTCAGAATATTGCTGACGTGTTTTTGATCTTATCTGTTTCTGCCGCATAAGCCGTTGCTTACGGCGATCAAACAGATAACGGTTCTGTTGTGAGCGCTCAGAAGTGAGTAATGCTTCAGCTTTGCCCGTAGGCAAAGGGTTTATTTCAATACAGTTAACCGGACAGGGAGGAATGCATAAATCGCAGCCGGTACAGTCAGACGCAATAACGGTATGCATCTGTTTAGCGCTACCGATAATGGCATCCATCGGGCACGCCTGAATACATTTGGTACACCCGATACAGTCTTCTTCACGGATTACAACGGTGTGCGGCGCAGCTTTTGGTTGATGATCTTTATGCAGTGGTACCATCGGTTTATTCAGTAATTTAGCCAGCCTATTAATAATCTGCGTGCCGCCTGGTGTACAGCGGTTAATGGTTTCGCCCTGCACTATTGCCTGCGCATAGGGATGACAACCATCAAAACCACATTGTCTGCACTGGGTTTGCGGTAAAACCGCTTCAATTTGTTCAATAAGCAGCAGCTGATCAGCTTGTTTGGTCATAACGTCTGCAACAGTTGTTGTATCCTGAGTTTATCAATAGTGTACTGTAGTGTTTACCCGGAATTTTATCAGCATTAAAAAAAGTTTGCCAATTGAGTTGATAGTTTTGTAAACAAACACCATATAAATACACAGTATCAACAAGTAACTTGCTGATATAGACAGTGATTATTTAATCAGATCAGGTATGAGCAACTACAACCACATGAGCCTCTTATACTATTATATATTTAAAAAAAAGTATAGTGGTTCTGTCAAAACAGATGAGATGGCTATGAGGTTTTTTATACATTCAATAACCATTGGTCATCTGCTACACCTCATCTGTGATACTACTTTATCATGATTAACAATGCTGAGGATTAATAATGAATGCAGACAAACTAACCGGTAAATTACAACACGCACTCAGTGATGCACAATCATTTGCTATTGGTAAAGATCACAACCAGATTGAACCGATTCATCTTTTTTGGGTGATGTTACATCAGCAGGGAAGTTCAGTTAAACCACTACTCATGCAGGTGGGATTCGATATAAAAACACTGGCTGCCGGAGCGGAAAAATTACTTGACCAGATTGCAGTCATCCAAAACCCTACCGGTGATATACACCCTTCGCAAAATCTGATTCGTCTGTTAAATAAGGCAGATAAAAAAGCACAACAGAATCAGGATCAGTTCATTTCCAGTGAGACCGTGCTGCTTGCCATGATGGAAGATTCTGGTGAACTGGGTAAGCTTTTAAAGGGTCAAGGTATCAGCTACAAAGCGTTATCAACTGCTATTAATAATTTAAGAGGCGGAGAAAGCGTTAATGATCCCAACGCAGAAGATACCCGTAAAGCATTAGAAAAATATACACTGGATTTGACCCTGCAGGCAGAGCAGGGAAAACTCGATCCGGTGATTGGTCGTGATGATGAAATCCGTCGTACCATCCAGGTGTTACAGCGCCGAACTAAAAATAATCCGGTGCTTATTGGCGAGCCGGGGGTGGGTAAGACAGCCATTGTTGAGGGACTGGCGCTGCGCATTATCAATAATGAAGTGCCTGAAGGTATGCGCAATAAACGTGTTTATGTGCTGGATATGGGGGCACTACTGGCCGGTGCTAAATACCGCGGTGAATTTGAAGAACGACTGAAAGCGGTACTTAATGATCTTGCCAAACAGCAAGGGCAGATTATTTTATTTATTGATGAATTACACACGATGGTAGGTGCCGGAAAAGCAGAAGGTGCAATGGATGCCGGCAATATGTTAAAACCTGCCCTGGCACGTGGTGAGCTGCATTGTGTAGGCGCTACAACGCTGGACGAGTATCGAAAATATGTTGAAAAAGATGCTGCACTGGAACGCCGTTTTCAAAAAGTGCTTGTGGATCAACCTTCAGTAGAAGATACTATTTCTATCTTACGTGGTCTCAAAGAGCGCTATGAAGTGCACCACCATGTTGATATTACTGACTCTGCAATTATAGAGGCTGCAAAATTATCGCACCGCTATATTACCGACAGACAACTACCCGATAAAGCCATAGATCTTATTGATGAGGCGGCCAGCCGTATTCGTATGGAAATGGACTCAAAACCTGAGGTCATGGACAAACTTGACCGGCGACTTATTCAGTTAAAAATAGAACAAACCGCATTAAAAAAAGAGAAAGATGAGGCATCCAAAAAACGCCTGAGCAAACTGGAAGAAGAGATAAAAAAATATGAACAGGAGTATGCTGATTATGACGAAATTTGGAAAGCAGAAAAAGCAACCTTACATGGATCGCATCAGTTAAAAGAGAAAAAAGAACAGTTATTAATGGAGATGGAGAGTGCACGCCGTAGCGGTAATCTGGCACGTATGTCGGAAATTCAGTATGGTGAACTGCCAACCATTGAAAAACAGATGACCGAGGCTCAAAGTATTGCTCCGTCTGCGGCAAAATTGCTGCGCAATAAAGTCACTGAAGAAGAGGTGGCTGAAGTCGTATCAAGCTGGACCGGTATCCCTGTAACAAAAATGCTTGAAGGAGAAATGGATAAATTATTAAAAATGGAAGAAGTGTTACACCAGCGGGTTATTGGTCAAGATGAAGCAATTACCGCTATCGCAGATGCTGTACGCAGATCTCGTGCCGGCTTATCTGATCCCAATCGTCCTAACGGATCCTTTCTGTTTTTAGGACCGACAGGGGTAGGAAAAACAGAATTATGTAAAGCGCTGGCAGCTTTTTTATTTGATACCGAAGAAGCCATTATTCGTATAGATATGTCTGAATTTATGGAAAAACACTCAGTGGCAAGGCTGTTAGGGGCGCCTCCTGGTTATGTAGGATATGAAGAAGGCGGCTATCTGACAGAATCTGTACGTCGTAAACCTTATTCAGTTATCTTAATGGATGAAGTAGAAAAAGCACATGCAGATGTATTTAATATTTTGCTTCAGGTGCTTGATGACGGGCGCTTAACTGACGGACAGGGACGCACTGTAGATTTTCGTAATACTGTTATTGTCATGACCTCTAATTTAGGTTCAGATCTGATTCAAAAACTACAACCGGATAACTTTGAAAAAATGAAAGCACAGCTGATGGATATCGTCAGCACCCATTTTCGACCGGAGTTTATTAACAGAGTTGATGAACTGGTAGTATTCCATTCATTAAAAAAAGAGCAAATTCATGGTATTGCCAATATTCAGCTGGCACGATTACAGCAGCGCTTGCAGGAACATAACCTGAAACTTGAACTCAGTGAAGCTGCAATGGATAAAATTGCTGAGGCAGGCTTTGATCCGGTTTATGGTGCCAGACC
>JAPORK010000138.1 GCA_026710285.1 Endozoicomonadaceae bacterium
AACTTTGACTGGTAATAACAGGTGCTTTATTTAAATCTGATCTGGAAAAAGCAGTATCCCGCGGGCACAGAGGAAGACCGAAAGAACCATTACAATACATGCTGACTAAATTATCAAGCTGATCATACTGATACTTTAAAATGGCTTCCTGGTTATTTTCTGCCTGTTGTCGCAACCTGACAATATTATTATCTGCGTTATAATTAAACTGCCAGCGTGATAATAATTGCTTGTCCAGCGTATCAGCAATATCAAGCTGATTACCCCAGCCATCATAGTGAATAGTCCGTTGCAATCCACTGCCATAATGGATAGTATTGATTCGTGAAAATGCTTCATAATTTGGAGTATAAAGTATTTGTATACTTCCCCGTTTATTTTGATAAGATAAAACAGCAATACGTCCAAGCCTGTCATACTTTATATGCGTCATATCTCCTGTAATATCAGCGCTACTGATAATTTTTCTTTCACTATTATAATTCCAGGATAAGTAATAATCAGGATAACCATTTTTTCCTGTGTGTTTTTCCTCTTCTATTAAACCGTCAACACTATATTTCCATGTTGTTACACCGGAAATATCCTGTTTTTTTATTGGCTGAGCGGTAATATGATTATAAGAAGTTTGTAATAATACTTTTCCATCAATATATTTAGCAACCGGTAGTCCTGCTTCATTATATTGCCACAAAAATTTGTGCCCATCGGGAGTTATTGCTGTAGCCAGTTGTCCTGTTTGGGTATAAGTGAATGTGGTTTTTTTACCATCTTCACCCGCTTTACACAAGATCTTACCTGCACTGTTATAACCTGCTGATGATAAAAGATAACGCCCTCCATTGACAGGTAATGCCCAGTGCTCAGTTACTTTCCCATTCAGATCATACACAAGATGAATATGGTTACCGACCGGATCGGTAATATCATCCGGATGTCCCAGTGCATTATAGTGCGTGCGTGTAACCCTGCCCATAACATCTTCAGTTATAACAGGACGACCCCAGCCATCATACATCGTCGTTTCTGTTTTTACTGTATCTGATGCCATTTTTTTGAAGCTACACAGTGATTTCACTGAAGGGAGAGGTTCCAAAAAAGCAGACACAACACGTTTTTTTGTCTGTTTACCAAGTAAATTCATCTGTACAATATAAACCGGAGTGTGTTCTCCCTTATTCCTTTGCTGGTAGCTAATCATACAACGATCAGGATTGTCATACAATCGGAAATCCATTTCTCCATTGGGAAGATTGATATGACTAATACGCCCCATATCATCATAGCTTTTTATTGTTTTTAGTGTATACGACTGACCTGTAGTTTTTAACTTGTAATTTTTTTGCTCAGTAACATGACCGTAGTTATCATAGTGTAAAGATTTTTTAAGCTGCCAGTGTCCCGGTATAGCATCTCCTGAAGCAGATATCATTTGATTAAAACGCATGATTTCACGTCCTGCGTTATCAAAAACAATCTTTTGCTGCAATCCATTGACCTTTGTAACAATAAAGTAATTATTACCAGGAGCAACTACATACTGATAATGCAGAGTTGCAGCAAAAGCAGTTCCTTTATCCAGATCAGTTTGAATAAGCCGATTAAATGTATCATAATGATAATCTGTTTTTTTTAACCCACAACTACTCACTTTTTCAAGTACCTGGTTAGTAAACAGGCTGGTTGTAACAGAAGATATTCGTTGTCTTTTATTGGGGCTTAACTCAATACTTATATCAGTAGTGCGGCTGTGATTTTTGTTATTTTGAGTATAATTGTAATCACGAATTATCGCATGAGGTGAATTGATTGTTGTATCTGACAGAATAGTCTGCCTTAATAATCCATAAGTTAGTATATTCGTTCTGTCTAAATAATAATGACGTTTAAGTATGATACGTTTATTATCTGCCTTACGAATCTGATGATCTAATATTAATATATATCCATTACCATTTAAATTAGTTTTCCTTCTATAAAAATTATATATCTTATTGGGAATCTGCGGTTGTATATTATTAATCATAGGAGCAGGATAAGATGTAATCGATTTTGGTAGTACACTAAAAAACCAGCCGTGAGATTGAGCAGGACAGGCAATATCTCCTTCAAAAGGACAATAATGTGTAATAGTTACACGACCATAAGCATCTGTACTGCGAATAATCTGTCCTGAACTGTTATACGATTTTGTTTCAACAGTAACTGCCGGAAAACCGGAAGCATTACCCCATACCCGATTAACTATTTTTAATGGTAAGCCGTAAGTAGCAGGAAGTTTTGACAAACTGGTTTGTGAACAACCATCCGGTATTTTTGTATTACAAAAAAAATTCTCTGTTTCTGATAATATTTTTCCTGTATGATTACTAATCATTTTATCATCAATAAGCAGATGATATTTATTATAAGTATGTATTTCTTTTACCAATCCATTATCTGTAACAGTGCGGTATGAATAATCAGCGGGGGAATCAAACAGAATATCTCTTTTACTGCCCGCTAAAGCGGTAAGCCCTGAGTTAAATCCAAGATAGTTATGATCATTGACATTAGCACGAGAATAAAAATGACGGACTTTCATCACCGGTTGTCCTGCACCAGGATCTGTTTCTTCAGCTGTAACAACACATAAAGAATAGAAATGATTTGAATGCAGCACAGAAATCTTCATCTCATTAGTACAATTAAAGATGAATTTTTTTTCTAATCCGGAAGGATATACAATATGATTCAAAAGACGATTGTTATAATTTAAACTAATGGATAATTTTTCAGACTGATGATCTGCAAGAAAAACCAGTTTATCAGGCTTATTATTATGTTTTTTAATACGTATTATTGCTGGCTTGCCGTCGCTTTTATGACTGATAATATCCAGATAACTCTCGCTTCTGTCAATAGTTATTTTGTTACCTTCATCATCAATAACTGACTGTAATAAATGTGTCCCCCGATAATAAATAAAATTAACACCCCAACCGTTCTGTTGTTCTAGCCGGGTTTCATAACCATCATGTGATAATATTTCTCTCAAACCATTGGCATACGTAATTGTAAAATGCCTGCTCTTATCTCCAGCAATTTTAATGTCATATAATTTATGGTAAAGTGGCTTCCAGTGATTTCTGCCAGCTTGGTGTAACCAAAAGATTTGTCCATTTGTTGTTGTTAGCTGGTCTGTTGTGTGATTGAAATGCGTCAGATTCCAGCTCCATCCTGAACCTATTCCGTCAGGGTCAGCAACAGTATTACTATTATAATTAATTTGTAAGTTAATATCCGGACCATGACCTATATTGCTTAATAGTCCACCCACTTTAAAATGGACCATTAATACACCTGTACGGGGATCTACTGAGGCTTTCCATGATTTTTCAAAATTAAAAGCATTAGACCATGGTTCTGCATCATTGTCAGAAGAGTCAAAAAACTTTCGTTTATCATTTTTTCTCTGTAAGGTCAGATGTGCAGAATCAGAGTTAGCTTTTGTGTGACCGGATGCTATGTGTAAATCTGTTGTTGCTGAACTGATTCCTCTAAAGTAAAACAGTACTATTATAAATGACAGAATAACAGGAAAAAAAATTGACTCACTTTTAAAAATTTTTATATCTCTAATAAGTAATTTATCAATTCTTTGCTTTTTTGATATTATCATTTTAATTTATACCACAATCAAAATATTAAAATCACATAAATTTAAACAATAAATATTGAATCATTTTTATATGAGTAAGATTGATATAATTATACAACAGAGTATTTTTGACTTTTCAATTTAATTTTTTATTGAGATTTTAACAGTTGCTGATAAAAACATCAATAATACTATTTACATTGTAACATGGGGTAACATAGTTTAATCATCATGTATTTAATTTTACAAATAATAACTTCCATTACAAATTCTGATAAAGATCATCTTAAAATACACATGTCACTCAGTGCCCGGAAAGTGATTGTCTATAGTAAAGGAGTAACTGAGACAGATAAAAATATGATAATAACTTGTTTATGAAATGGTGAGTATTAATAACAATAAAGTATATCATATTACAAATTAATATTTATAGTAAAAATATGTCTTTCTGATTATTTCATTATCTTCACTATCATAATTATTAAAACTCTATTTATTATTTATTCAACACGATAATATTCATCCACCGGAAAAGTAGCGCTTTCAGTACAACAAAAATCTAATAATTCATGATAACTTTTTTCTACATTGTCCAGATAGCCATTAGCATCAATCACGACTAAACTGAATTCTTCTGTTTCTTGTTTTTGCAACATATGAATGTATTTGTGACTTAAAAAAAGAGTAATACCATTTTCTTCAGGAAATAATTGCTCCAAAATTGATCTGTTTTTTTCCGGTATATTAGCAGCCAGATCTAAATCACTCATCAGATCTTTAAATGCACTCCTGTATTCAGTATCGGGAACAGAAGCATCATTGCGTATTAATAATAAATTTTGTAACTTCTTTGCATCTAATGGTTGTTTTTTAAGACAGGCAGCAGCAAGTATTATGCCTGTATCGCTATCAGGTGAATTAAGCTCTGCTTGTATTTTATATAAATCATCAACTGTATTCACATGAAATAAATCTTCTTCTTCTATGGTACCAGGTATGCTGGACCCGTAGAACTCTATATCATCGTCTGACAAATGAACAGGATTTATACCTTCATTCAAGGTTCTCAATTCAGTGGTTTCGCAGCCGAGATTGTCTGCAAAATCATCAAGACTTCTATCAAGAACTGAAACACTTTCTGCTTCTGCCATGAGACTATTTTTTATAAAACTCATACATTTGTTTATGCCAGTTAAGACAACATATCCGGTTGAAAAAGCAATAACACCAAACTGAATAACACCGATACTCGCTGCTGCAATATTTAATCCTTTATTAGAATGTACTATTGAGGCAGCAAGAGATGGCAGCCCCAATAATGTATTAGCAATTATAGTTATTAATGTAACTGGTATGTTACCTGTTTTAATTCCAACGATGAGTCCTAAAGAAGAGGCATTCAATGCCCACATAAGTAATGATCCTGACGTAGCTCCCCAATGACTGTGAATAGCACTTAACCCGAATGTACTAATGTCTCTTAATATATCAAATGCTCTTTTGAGTGATTTGGGAATATTACCTGAAGGATCTGTTTTCATAACCGGATTATTACTGGCAAAAGCATACCCGTTACCCGCCGGATCCTCACTTAAAAAATAACGTTGTTGTGGATTGTACGTACGGTGACCTGATCCTAGAAATTGCCATCCGGTGGTCGGATCAGTACGCTCACCATCAAATCCAAAAAAATTCCTTTCCTGAAGTGCAAGAGGCATTGGCTTATTATGCCAAACCATACCGTAAGGGCTGTAAATATTACGCTGAGTCAATGCATATGAATAATTATTAGTTTTTGTTATTTTTGTAAATATTCCAATGATGTCGTTTTTATAATTTTGCTCTGTATACTCACAAAGAATACCATCGATAGTTCTTGCAACTCCATAATAACCGATCATATGATTTTCATTGCTTTCACTGGTTATTATTTTTTCATTGATCAGTTTAGTCCCATTATAAAACAGATAATGTCGCCCCAAAGTATTTTCTTCTAACCTTTCCAAACCTTTGGCATCATAAATATAATGACTTTGTTCTCCATTTGATTTTATCGCACGATCGACCTGATTAAAAATATTGTATGCTATATAACTCCCTTCTCCATCAATCATCATGTTACCTGCATTATCATAGTGAAGGTGCTGAATAACAGGTATCTGTTGATTCCACTGTGTCTCTGTTTGCTGTAAACGTAAAGGCACTTTTATATCACTATAATGATAAGTGACTACTTTATTTAAAGTATGTTTTGTGATAGCGTCCTGTAATACTTCCTTTACCTGCGACAATCTATTTAATGGTGTAAAAGTATAATTCTGACTTGTAATTATTGGCGCATATTTCAATCCGGATCTGGAAAAAGCGGTATCTCGTGGACACAAAGGAAGACTGAAAGAACCTTCACAATGCATGCTGACTAAATTATCAAGCTGATCATACTGATAATCTAAGATCGCTTCCTGATGATGGTCTGCCTGTTTTTGTAATCTGATTATATTATTGTCCGGATCATAACCAAACTGCCATCTGAATAATAACTGACTATTCATAGTATCAGTCACTTCAAGTTGGCGACCCCAGTGATCATAATGAATACTTCTCTGCATACCACTGCCGTAATTAATGGTACTGATATGTGAAAATTCATTATACGTCAAAGTATACAGCATTTGATCTTTACTTTCAGAATGATAAAATAAGGCAGAAATACGTCCAAGGTTGTCGTATTTTATATGCGTTACTTTTCCTTCCACATTGCTGATACTGACAATATGCCTGTCACCATTATAACGCCATGATAACTGATAGTCAGGATAACCATTTTCACCGCTGTGGACTTCTTTTTCTACCAATCCGTCAACGCTATATTTCCATGTTGTTATACCGGTGACATCATGCTTTTTTATTGGCTTGACCATAATATGATCATAATCAGTCTGCAATAATAAATTTCCATCAACAAACTTTTTAATAGGTAATCCTGCTTCATTATATTGCCATGAAAACAGATGGCCATTTGGTGTTATAGCTGTGGCAGGTTGTCCTGTTTCTGTATAGGTAAATACTGTTTTTTTACCATCTTCTCCTGCTTTATACAGCAACTGACCTGCATTATTGTAGCCGGCAGATGATAACAAATAACGTTTTCCACTAATAGGTAGTGCCCATCGCTCAACAACCTGTCCGTTTAAATTATAAACAAGGTGAATATGGTTGCCAGCAGGATCAGTAATATCATCAGTATGTCCCAACGCATCATAGTGTTTACGAACAATTTTGCCCATAGCATCTTTTGTCATAACAGGACGTCCCCAGCCATCATAAGTGATCGTATTTATCTTAACTGCACCTGATACCATTTTTTTAAAACTACACAATAATTTTAACGAAGGAAGCAATTCTGAAGAAGCTGGAATAATACATTGTTTTGTTGGTTTATCGAGTAAATTGCTCTGCATAATATAGACAGGAGAACGTTTACCCTGACTACTCTTCTGATAACTGACCATACAGTTATTAGTATTGTCGTATAATAAAAAACTAACTCTGCCATCAGGTAAATGAATATGGCTGATACGCCCCATATCATCATAATCTTTTATTACTTTAAGCACATGTAGTTTGTTAGCGGCATCTCTCATATAAGTTTTTTTTTCAGTTACACGACCATAACTATCATAATAAATTTTTTTTTTGAGCTGCCACTGTCCTTTCACTGGTTTTCCTAAAACAGATATCATTTCTTTAAAGTGCATTAATTCACGTCCTGAATTATCAAAGACAATCTTTTGCTGTAATCCATTAACTGCTGTTAAAATAACCTGATTATTTCCGGGGTAAAGCAGGTATTGATAGTATGATTTTGCAGCGAATACAGTACCTGTATCACGATCAACCTGAATGATCCTCCCAAACTCATCATAATGGTACTGCCTTTTATTTTTTCCACCTCTTTCTGTACGCTCAAGAACCTGGTTAGTAAACATACTGGTGACTACAGAAGGGAGTTTTTGCCACTTCCCGAGGCTTAATTCAATGCGGGAATAAGTTGTTCTGCTATGATTTTTTATATTTTGAATATAATGATAATCATAAATAATAGCGTGTGATTGGGAAGATCTTATATTCATCATACTCACTTGTTTTAATAAACCGTAAGTTAATCTATTAAATCGGTCTGTATAATAACGGCGTTTTAGCATTATTCGTTGATAACCAGCATGACGAATTTGGTGGTCTAATATTAATATATATCCACTACCATGTAAATTAAATTGCTTTCGATAAAAGTTATATACAGTATTTTCATTAACTAATTTCTCTTTTCCGGAAGTAAAAGCAGGATAAAGAGAAATTGATTCAGTCAACCTGCTAAAAGGCCAGTCATGAGGCATAGCAGGACATGCTGCATCACCTGTTATTGGACAATAATGTGTGTGCATTACACGACCGTAAGTATCTTTACTACGTATAACTCTCCCTGATCGGTCATATGCTCTAGTAACAGTAGTAACAGCAGGCTGTCCGGAAGAAGTACCCCAAACCCGACTAACTATTTTTAGTGGTAAACTATAAGTGACAGGAAGATCCGCAAAACTAGTTCGTGAACAACCATCAGGCATTTTTGTATCACAAAAAAAATTCTCTGTTTCTGACAATATCTTTCCTGTATGATCACTGATTAGTTTGTCATCAATCAGCAGATGATATTTATTATAAACATGTATATTCTTTACTAAGCCATTGTCTGAAACAGTTCGGTATGAATAATCGGCAGGTGCTTCAAATAAAAGGTCTTTTTGATTAGCTGTAACAGTATTGAGTCCGGAGTTAAAACCGAGATAATTATGACCGTTTACATTAACATTAGAATAGAAATAGTGCGTTTTCATAACTGGTTGTCCTGCGCCAGGGTTTATATATTCAGTCATCACCACACATAAAGCGTGAGAATAGCCTGACAAAAAAACCGGAAATTTCATGGCATCAGTACAATTAAACGCAAATTTTTTTTCTAATCCCGTAGGATATATAACATGACTTAAAAGGTGATTTTTGTAATTTAGGTTAATAGACAAGTTTGTAGATGTCGGGGCTAAAAGAAAAGTCATTTTATAAGGTTTATTATTATGGTTTTCAACACGTATTATTGCCGGTTTACCATCACTGTTATGGCTAATAATATCCAGATAACCCTGACTTCTGTCAATGATTATCTTATTACCTTCATCATCAACAATGGCTTGCAATAAATGTGTTCCCTGATGATAAATAAAATTAACCCCCCAACCATTTTGTTGCTCCATTCGAGTTTGATAGCCGTCGTGTGATAATATTTCTCTTAAACCATTAGCATAAGTAATTATAAAGTGTTCATATTTATTGCCATCAATTTTAATATCATACAATTTATGGTAAAGAGGTTCCCAATGATTTTTCGTGCTCTGGTGCAACCAAAAGCTTTGACCACCTGCTGTTGTTAGTTGGTTTGTTATAGTGTTAAAGTGTGTCAGATTCCAGCTCCATCCTGCACCGATACCATCCGGATTTGCAAGCGTATTACTACTATAATTGATTTGTAAATTAATATCAGGTCCATGACCAATATTACTTAACAAACTACCTACTTTAAAGTGAACCATCAATATACCTGTACGTGGATCTACTACTGTTCCCCATGATGTTTGAAAATTAAAAGCATTAGACCATGGTTTCTCATCATCTTCAAAAGAAGTAAGATGATGATATTTATCTTTCTTTTGTGAACTCGGGTGTTCAGAATGAGATTTAACTGTTAAATTATTGAGAAAATTACGTGGATGCACTATTGCTAAACAAGTTTGTTTTAAAAAAAGAAAGTTTGCTATCAACAGAAGTAATGCAAAAAAAAGCATAATTTCACAACTGAAAATTTTTAAACAAACAATAAATAATTTATTCTTTATTTGCGCTGTTAATTTAACCATAAGAATTTACACCAACAAAATCAAAAGGAAAAAATATTGATGGCGATAACAGATACCAAGACTCCTTTTAGCAATAATCAGAATGGATTATATTATAATAACAAAGCTGTATCGGAGTGTTTTTAATTTTTTAAAGGATAATCTTAATCTGCATATGTTTTAAATTATATATTATTAACTAAATTCTTATCAGAAAAATGT
>JAPORK010000234.1 GCA_026710285.1 Endozoicomonadaceae bacterium
GTCATTTACAAACGGTTAGCGATACCTTAAACCAACAATTACTGTCTCAATGGAGTTATACTTATGATGTGAACGATAACATTACCACTATTCACCAAACAGTCGGAAAAAGTGACAAAGGTCGTTTAAATTACCGATATGACGTTCGTAATAATCTGGTTTCTATGACCTGTTCCGGTTCTATCGGTTTACCTTTATGTCCGCGAGACACTGCTTTTTCAGGATCAAACCTGCATGACGCACCAGTCATTACCCGGCAAAATTATACTTTCACACCATTGAATCGTATTGCACAGGCAGAAGAAATATTACAAGACGATAAACAACGAAAGACTTTAATAAAATCAACTCATTATTCTTATGATACTAAAATACCTTTACGTTTACAAAGTATCAATGTTGAATGGAATCATACTATTTTTAATCATACCCATTTTGTCTATGATCAGTCAGGAAACATGTTGAGAGACGGAGAAGATAATCAAATAACTTATAATGCCTTTAATCAGGTCATCCAGGTAATAACACCATCAGGTGAACATAGCTATTATCGCTATGACGGAAATGGTAAAAAAATAATGGAACAAAACAGACTGGGATTGCGCTATTTCTTTTATAGCGGTGAGAGTTTAATCAATGAAAGGATAACCGGTATTGAAAAAACAACACATCTCATCGGTTATCAGCGTATTGCCAGAACCGTTGATGGCGTTATTCAGCAGTACTATGAAAGCAATTATAAAGGAGATATTAGCGGCATCTTAACTAAGGACCGGAACAGTAATAATCAATACCATTTAAGTTACCGCAATATTTATAGTCCTTATGGTATGTCCTGGCATCAGGCATCTGCATCATCGTTACCATTTTATCTGCAATCGGTTCATGGATTTGATGGAGAGCGTACTGATCCTGCTACCGGATGGCAATTTTTAGGTAACGGGCACAGAACGTATAACCCCCGGATGCGCTATTTTGTCAGTGAAGATCCCGTAGGAGATGGTTACGCATTTGGCAGCAACAATCCGATAATGAATACGGATCCTGATGGTAATACACCAAAGTGGCTCAGAACTGTTGGGCAGATAATGGGCTATGCAGGCACCCTGGGATTTAGTGCCATTCCCAAAAAATGGGCACGCATTACCGGTACAGTGCTTGCAGCAGGGCTTTGTGCTGTTGGTGCAGGATTACTGGCTTCTTCTTACGGTACCAGTGCAGTTATAGAGACTGTAACTGTCAATGCAGTTGTTGGAGGTTTCTCTGTTGCTTCAACTATTGCTACCAACAAAGGATTAAATATTGCTGCTGAAATTGCAGGTGGCATTATGGTTGCAGGCATTGTTACTTCAGGATTATTAAAGCTTGGTTTTTCAGCCTTTTCTGCAATTAATACAAATTTTTTTGCCGGTGCCGCAGAAGAGTTTGCTAATCCAGTTGAAAATTCAGATGAATTGATTATCAGAAGAATATATCCTAATCCACACATAACTGATAATTACACACAGATGGTAGAGCAGTTTATTATCAGGAACTCAGCAGATTTAGATGTTGAATTAACAGATGTTCGTGGAACATCTACTTTTAGTTTTTTGGACGCACTAAAAAAATTCAGTCACTTTTTTGGACCAATATCTTCAATCGAACATCAGATAACATATTTAGCGCTTGACTTAGAGAATGAAAAGGATTTACAAATGTTAGTGAATGACTATATACAGATAGATCGTTATAGCGTAGTTTATTTTAATTATCAAGATATAGAGATTGAAAGATTTTTGATCGTTACACTGGAGGAATATCATGAAGAAAATCTTTATGTGCCACTTGAAGAATATGCTGCCCGTTTCACAACAGACTTTGCAAGTCGCACTGTTTTTGTCAATAACAGAGATAAACTACTGGAAAACAACTTTAAGAATAATTTACAGCGCTTTTATAAAAATTATTTTATTTTTATATCAAGAATAAAATACTACGGACCTGTTTTTGATGGAACAAAATATCCTGAAAAAATATTTCATCCTATGTTCGTTGAGGCTGTAGAACAGATGTCTTCACAGTAAATTATATTTTAGAAATTGAGTTAAGTAATATACACAACAATGAAATCCCTTAAAATCTATCGGTCAGAACTATAGATCAAAATACCCGACAGTCTCACCAACTCACATAAGATAACGCTCCATCATTCAAACTATACTCTTATACATACATGGTTGGATGTGAAAAAGTTCAGCCATTTTTTTCTGCACTCCTGCTTGCGCAGGAATGCCAGATATAAACCCTCTCTCTACACAGGAGAGCGTCGCAGCAAACCGGTTAACTAACCCAGTGAGGGGCTAATTCATTGGTAATCCGTGCCCTCATACTCCTACTTTTAGGATAGACAACTTTGGCAAGCTCATTAATTGTTACATCAGACCGGTTCATTGCATTAACCAGTTCATGAGCCATTCTCCTTGCATCAGCCACCTGCTTAGCATCAATTTCTTTACTGATGGATATTAATTCAGAATTAGTATCTTCATCGGATTGTGGCTTTTTGAGTTTGGCTATTCTGTTGGCAACGACAACATGCATCGATAAAACGGTAGCAAGTGGTTCATTGTACTTTTTGTGTTTTTTATCGCTTATTAACCGACCTGATTTTTTAAGAATATCTCTTACATCATTATTCACTGCCTCATGAGTAACTGTTGTTGAATCTGAGCGACCTGCGCGATTTGGATGCGCTGCCAACTCTTCCTGTCTAAAAGCCTGCACTAACTGTTTTTTACAATCAGAAGCATGCAGAAAATGCGGTGGCGTTTTTTCAGTAAATTTTTCGCGTGCCGGTTCTGTAGCACTAACAGGTGGTGTGTTTGTTAACAATTCATAGACACCTTCAGCGGTAGGGAAGTTACCTGAATTTACATAATCTGCTATTTCCCTTGCTTTTGCTTTAGCTATTTCCTGTTGATGTGATGCAATTCGTAATTTAGAAACTGTGTTGTATGCCTCAAGCTTAGATCGTAATGTTGTGGGATCATTAGATACCTCTGATGATATCGGACCGGGAACGACTATCCCAGAATGTGCCATAATCGCCTGAGTTATCAAATCGCAGGTTTCTCCGGTCAGAACACTGGTTTCACTTAATATCCTATCTACTGTTGTTTTAGTTGTGCTGTAACGTTCTTCCTGCTGGCTCTCTATTGCAATCAATTCCTGTTTTTGTGCTTCAAGCTCATCTATTTTTGCCTCCTTTTTCTGCAGATCACGGGAGGCATTTTCCAGTTCTTCCCATAAGCGTACCTGTTGTTCTTTTAATTCAGCAAGTTCAGCCTCTTGTGCATCTTGATTATCAACTGCTGGCTGACTTAGTACCGCTTCCTTTGCTGCTATTTGTACATCAAGCGTATCTAAGGTCTGTTGCATTGTCTGCAGACCTTGTTCAATCCATTGCAGCCTGTCCTGCTCAGCATTCTGTTGCTTTGTTAATTGTATAAATTCATCGTTTGTTGGTACTGTCTGCCTGATTGCAGGAGGGATACTTTCATGTGTTGAATCATCAAATAACCCACTGCCAGGCACACTCCATGGTGCCATGTTATCGAGCATAGCTTCAAGCTTATTATCCAGATCTTCAGGTAATTTAGCGCTAGCCTGTTGCTTCACAAGGTTGATTAATGTCTGTTTTGCAACTTCATCTGCATCCTGATAATCCTGCGTACGCCCCTGTTGAAGTGCCAGCAAATTCGCCTCTTTAGCGGCTGTCTTTGCTTCTAAAACTTTAATCATTATTTTCTCAATACGTCTGATATGTTTTGGTCCAATTCTGCCCATCCGTCTACGTTTCTGCTTTTGCTGTGCTTGCTGCAAGACCTGATTGTATTCATCTGCTGTCAGTTCAGATAAAGATTCTCCGGTTAATTGTTTGACAGGCGGTTCCAGCAGATGATAATCAAATTCATCCCCTTCTGGTGCTCTGGCATCCATGAGACCTGCACCAACCAATAGTAATGAAGCCATTGCATCTTTATACTTAGGTTCTTCTCTTTGTGTAAAGCCGATGTGAGTAGATAATACGACACCCACAAGATCATGCATTTGTTGCAGTCCGGTAACATCCTTTTTATATTTTTTGGAACAAATCCGTTTGAACAGTCTGGTAAAAACCGGCATTTGCAGATCTTGATAAAAGACACTTTTGCTATTCATTCGAATTGAGTCAATCATACGTTGTGCCCTGGCAGAAGCAGAAAGTCGTAATGTGTGCCAGGCAGAACGGACTTTACCTAAGGTTTTTTTAAGTGCATTAGCAAAAAAATTAACTTTGTATTGCTTAAGCTTTTTCTTAATCAAACGAGGCTCAGCCGTTGGATCTGTGTTTGCATCATAACTAAACGCAGTGATCGGTTTTGAAAGATCCGGCTCATATTCATAGACAGGGCGATTTACCGTGGTCGTCTCACCCGTATCCGGATCCATAATAACAACGGATCTCATAAGAATCTCACCGTTCTCATCAAGCTTTAGAATAAGCTGTCCATTTTCATCCATTTTACGAACAGGTTTTCCATGCTGATCCCGTTTAGGTTCATATGAGGTGATTTCCTCTTTTCTTGTTAACAAAGGTGCCGCATCAGAAAATCCCTGAGCATCCTGAAATAGTACATCTTCATTGCTGTCAACCTCGCTGCTGTTAATCTCACCTTTTGGAATGACTGTAAAAGGCATATTTGCAGCGGATGTAACCCATCGGTCAAGTTGCGGCGAACTGGTGAGCAGCTCCATATCTTTATCCAGCTGTTCATCAATGGCTGCCAGTTTTTCTTTGGTTTCCTGTGCTTTTAATCTGATTCTACTGTTCAGGACGAATATTTCATTCTCCAGCGTTTTCCTCTCTTCCTTTATACCTCTTTCGGAAGTTGTTTTGTCTGTTTTGAGTTCTCTGAGCTGCTGGCGTTTTTCTTTAATTAAAAGACGATTCTGACTATTCAGGTGTTGTTGTTCGCTTGAAATTTGTTTTTTTTGCGTTGTTGCTTTGTTTTTAACTGCCTGGATCTGTTCAGTTAATTTTTCCTGCTCCTGTTGTTTCCATTCTCGCATGTCCTGGCGAACACTTTTTTTATTTAAGTAGGCTTGCTGTTGTGTTATTTTTTTAAGCTCACGTTGTGTTTTTAACGCATCAGCAGCAATATCTGCTCTTATCGCTTCAATCTTCTTATTATACTTAGTTGCATTACCGCGTTGAGTTGCTCTGAGTATTAATTGTTGAATTTTGCTTTCTTCGCTATCCTTGCGCTTATTATGCTTCTCTGTGAGTTCAGCAGCCATTGCCGCAAGTTCTTTTTCCTTTGTGTCCCGCCCCAATTCCCGCTGGCGATGCTTGACACTTGTTTTGTCTAACTGTATATGCTGCTGTGCTATTTTATCAAGTTTAACTTGTGTTTTTAATGCATAACTGTCGACTTCTGCTTCCAGCGTTGTAATCAGGTCTTTAAACTCACCTGGATTCTCGCTTTGCGTTTCCTTTAGCAGTAACTGTTGAATTTTTTCTTGTGTTATCGTCGCACGCTCATGCTGCTGCTCTATAAGTTCAGCAGCCATTGCATCCAGCTTTACCAGCTCTTCTTCTATCAGTTTTTCTTCTTTAACGACTGCTTTCTCATCATTCCATGCACTGCCCTGAAGCAAAATTGTCTTATTTGGCGTATGCCATGCCTCTTCAGAGAATGATTCGACTACCTTGTCATCCGGTGTATCAAAAGTAACCCATTCTGTTTTGGCAGCATCAGATCTTGTTTCAGCCGTTCTTTGTGATATTGTTTTGTCGGGATACTCTTTCTCTACATAACGTTCTGCTGCAAGAGAGGTAAACCCTGAATCGGCTTCGTCCTGCTCCGGAGGCGTTGTAACTTTTACACTTTTTCCTGAAGCTGTTTTTGCAGTAATATCATCCGTTTCAGCTGGTTTGGTGTATTGTACGTCTGTATATTGGTGTGCGCCACGACGATTAACGTCTTGAGGTCCATCCATTTTTTATCTCCTTGAAATGCGCTCTTATTTTTTATATTTTACAACTTTAGTCTTATTTGATTTTAATACTCAATTCGGCAAATAGTGCTGTCTTTTATTAAAGAAATAAAGGATAAAAGATAATAGCCATCTTTTAACAGCATAATATTAATAATAATAAAATGCTGCATAAACCGGTCAAAATTTAATTTTTCTTCACAATAAAGTACTTTCAGACTTAAGTCTTACCGACCAAAGTTTAATTTTCTAAAGCCTGCATGTCATATACACTTTGAGCATAACCACGAAGCAAATGGCATTTAAACAAAGGAGAAGTGACTATGCAGACATCTAACAGCATACAATTTGGCAATCCATTCGCTGCACCAGTATCCATGGATCCTCCACCAGCCTATCAAAGCTCGGTACGGACACCGCAAGGATACATTAGCAAGCCTGCTGCATGCCAAAAGTCATTACAACAACAGGCAGTAGATTATGCTTGTGACAGTGGAAAATCTCTGTACGAGCGGGTTATTGTTTCTGCAAAAGGTTTTCTGTCTGGTCTGAAAATATTTGCAGACGAAGCCTGCAATGTAGTACATCGTACTGTGTATGGTACAGGACTTGGTTTTATGGCAGGTAGCGGTTGTGCTCTTACTACTTATATTGGTTTAGGGCTTTTATTCGGTGTCAATCCGGTCGTAGGTTCCATTGCAACGGGTATGAGTATCGGTATGGTAGGTCTTGGAGCAGCAGCAGGTGCAATAACTGGCGCAACTTATCCTCTGTTACGAACAGCTGCATATCAGCTGATCGAAGGGAATTTTTCTGAATTACGGCAAGAAAATGCAAATCTGCAATTGCAGTTACAGCAACAAAGGCAAGCCACACAACATCTGCAACAATCTGATCAGTTGAGATAAGAATCTTAACCGTTTTTTGTGGACAGATAAAGGCTCTTTTGGGAGCCTTTTTTTATGGGCTTCTTCGTTTAGTAATATCCGCCATAGCAGTTGTAGTTTATTTTTATGGTTTTGTTGTGATATTAATAAATACTATATATTGAAACAGCCATATCGAGGTTTTATTAAAATTATTCAGCAAAACAAAAGAAGTTTACAGCTGTTGTGCAAACAACTAAAGTTTAGATGTGGCTTCCATCAATTATAAAAACATGGATGATAATAATGGATGAAAATACTGTAAAAAAAATGGCACTGGTTGTTGCTGCAAGCTGTCTTATGAAAGAACCCGGTGATCCGAAAACGGTATCTGAAATCTCTTCACAGCTTAATAAACAGGTCTCAGACAGGCTATATACATTTTTGCTGTATTTACTCAATAAACCCTCCAACGAATACTCTGCACTCATGAATGAGCTGACCAAAAATTATCCTGAAGACTGGAATTTTCCAGAACTCGATCCTAAATTTACCCAAATTGCTAATCAGACAGCACATGACCGCGGTGAAAACAGAGTTTTTCTGTAATGTGCTGCAGCGTCACATAAATTAATAGTAAAAAAAAGAGCATTTTACTGTTGTTGATATAGTATTTCTTACACAATAAGATTGTAATCGTGCTTTTTTAAACAGTTAAACCTGCCAGTTGTCAATTAAACAGGTTTAACTGAAAAGTATGCACGATATAAACAGGCAATCATTATTGCGATAAAAGCAAGCTGTAGCTGCTTTATTTATCAACATTGTTGTGAAAGGTGATATCAGGTTAATGCGTAAAATAATTTTCTTTATAACGTTATTCTTTGTTGTCTGCGGTATTAATAACCATGCAACAACACAAGGACAGGGAATGTCAAAAACAACAGCGGACGGTACAGTGCCTGCGGCACTCACAAAACTTGCCCGCGATATCGATGAGTCAGTGGTTAATACGTGGCAGAAGGCTTTGCAGGTCTTTGAACGCTGGGGCAGAAAACCGGGGGTAGAACGCTGGGATCTTAAGCAGCTTAATCTTTCTTCGCAACAACAGGCAAACGTCATACGTGATCTTACTGAACTTGGTTTTATTGACGCTATCACCCCCCAAAAAAACACCTATGATTATGCATTTATTCTTGGTGCCACGGTAAAAAGTATGATGCAGCGCCTCGATTATCTGGTAAAACAGTGGAATAACGGAACCCGCTTTAGTAAATTAGTGTTTTTAACCGGTGAACGTCCGCTTCTGGCTGACTCTGATAATTTTGCAGCATTGATGTGTCAACATAACAAACAAGTCTGTAGTATAACATGGGATAAAAAAACATTACCCAACTCAGAATCAGAAGCCGCCCGGCTTATTCATGCCTACTTTAATATGCCTGATGAAATGCGTGCCATTCCGGTTTTATTTGTTTCTGTCCCCCGAACCTGGCAAAAAGAACAGGCACAATGGCAAAGACCCAATACTGCCATGACGGTGGAAGCATTACTGCAAAAAGAAAATCTTTCCTCCCGTACCATTTTATCCGTTTCAGGTCAGCCATATGCGCAGTATCAGCATCTGGTTTTACATAACTGTTTACAGAGTAAACAAGCAGATAACGTCAGTATTGAAACCATTGCTGCGGCTACTGATAATGAAAATCTGCAATATAAATTGGATGCTGTCTGGTTATGGATTAAAAATCAAATAGCTACTATTCCCAAAAATATAAAAGCTTAAACATTGTCAGTACTGTTGTTGATGTATCAACCATGACCACAGATATTGCAACAACAGGCAGGGCTTTTGCACCCATTACGATAAATGATTTGAGCAGCCCTGCCAGATAACTATTGTTCCAGCCAGCCTTCTTTCTTTTGCCCTCTCATGCTGCGTTTGCTGGTTTTATCAACAACCTACCGAACTGCTTTGGTTAATAAAAGACAGTATATATGTTTTTTGACTACTACATCAGGAATAAATAGAAAAAGATTTTTAAAGTAATTCAGGAGTGTAACTTCAAAAATAAATGTACTACTGAAGTACAATATTATCTGGCACCATTTAATGACTCAGCAGAAGTAATAGCTAATATAATACGAAGGCACAGAGAAATAGAAATTCCTGCATTGTTATATCATACAGACAGAGTCACTTCATGCAGGATTAGATTTCTTGTGCATAAATTTGAGGTATTATTAAATAAATTGATATGGTATGCAACTTTTTCAGTCATTTCAAAATCTAAATAAGCATTAATGTTTTTTATGTCTTTTTATATTTATTTTATAGGGGGATTTTATGATTTGTAATTTTTTAAAGACCAATGTTATCCCTTTCTTCCTTCTATGCTTACTGCTTTATTGTGAATTAATTTGCGAAGCATTACCCCTTCCATTTCAAAACTTACCTGCAACAAACAAAAAAGCTACCATTGTCTTTAATAAAGATCACACAACAAATGCCCAGAAAAATAATGTTCCTGCTTCAAAATTAAAAGATGAAATTAAAAAAAAATTACTAAAAGTCAGTAATACTAATCCATGGTCAAATGCTGTTAATTTTTCAAAAAACTGGGGTACACAGATAGATCCGCGTACCGGTACATTTACAGCTTACGTAAAAGTAGGCAGTATGATCAGTAATCTGGGTCATGGACCCAATATTAATTTGCAAATCAGTTATAACAGTGACAGTATGGTTGATGCTGATAAACTAGGAGTTGGCTGGAACTGGAATTTGACTTACTTTAATCCGATAACCAATCAACTGTCCACCTCTCAGGGAAAAACTTTTAATTTAAGCCAGCATACAGATGGAACCTGGCGACCTCGTTATCACAAATTACATGATATT
>JAPORK010000557.1:0-9397 GCA_026710285.1 Endozoicomonadaceae bacterium
AATTTAATTATAGTGTGAAGCCTCAGATGGTGTAAATGTACAAATTATTTTGTGCACGTTCCTATCACAAAATTTCTCCAGTGGAAAATCAGGGCAAAGCAGTTCACAGACATCTTTAATAAAACAATATGCAGCATCCAGGTTTTTTGGTTCTGTATATGCTTTTGCTTTTACTTTTTTTACAGGTTTAACTGGTTTTCCATGATGACCTAACACACAATTCATTAATATGTCAAATGCTTTTTTTACTGTCCTGATTTGCTCCTTAGCTACTTTTTGTTCCTGTCCATGACAGACCTTTTGTTCAAAAAAACTCTTCCAACTGTCTTCCCAGAAATACCACCCAAGTCTGTCATGGCGATAATTAGTACTGTCATATGAACAGCGACATTCACCTTTGATCAGAGCGGTATCATCGGAGTCACGTAATTTTTGAAAAGCAGAAGCAAACTTACCCAGATCGTGTAATGCTAAGGCAAAAACAAATAATCCGCTAAGCTGAGCAGGTGGTAAATCAAGAAAAGCAGCAAGATCTATGGTTAATGGTCTGTCTTCTTTTAGCAAGAACTGACCGACAGCTGCAACATCCAGACTATGAAAAGGTAAAAGATGATACCCCTTTGTTTCATCATCGTACTTTCCCCAATATTTAAAATAATCTTGTGTGCTCATTAGTAGTTTCCGGTTAACAGGTGTTATGCCTGACAATCAGACTCATAACAAAGTGTATTCTGATCAGTTCAGGCAGTATCGAAATCCATGACATGATGTATCTTTAATCAGTATTCTACACGTTCTTGTGTAGCCGGAATACTGTTCTGAAGCTTATTGCGCCAATGGTTCAACCGAAAGGGTTAAAATCTGTTGTTGCAAAAAAGTATTCAGATGTTGATATATGCTGTCTGGAAAAAGGGTTGTATCAGCCGCTAATACCAGGTGCCAGTCCTTAAAGATTTCAAGGAAATGCTTGCGAACTGTCTTTGCTTTTTCCTTAACATGAGCAGATATATCCGTATTAGCATAATTTAATACATTGTTAATTTGTATCTCTTCAAAAGCATTGACTATTGCTTTAATTCTGTATGAATGCCTCCCTTTTGTAATTTCTGAATCCAGGTTATAAAGTACTGATGCCAGTTTTTCAATTTGTACATCCTCCTCTGGCATATTATCAAAAACATCAGTAAAGCAACTATGACTATCTTTGTGTGTAGTACTGTCTTTCATTTCAGAAGAGTTATTTACCTCAGAAATAATCTGTGGATAAGTATCCTTCAGTATAGTTATCCACTCATATAGATTTTGACTACTCTCATCATACGTTGAAGATTGGGTTGTATCCGGTTCATCAGTGCAATCGCTTTGTATTGTTTGTATATTTGAACAAGCCGATTCTGTTGCTTTGGTATGAAATACTGCTATTTTATCAATATCAGGTGGATTCTCTTTTACTTTTTCATGTCGCTTCAGATGCTTTTGCAGATACCCCGGCATTGTAAATGTTTTATAACATATATTGCATTGAAATTTCTTTTTTTTTATTTCATGTTTTCGTTTCAGGTGTCTTTGCAGACATTCTGGTCTTGCAAATCCTTTATGGCATATATCACATTTAAACGTATCTTTTATTTCCTCATGCACTATACGTTTATGCGTAGTTAAATTTACTAATCTTGTAAACCGTTTATCACACTGATCACAACCAAAGGGTTTTTCTCCTGAATGTTGATAATAGTGTTCGTCTAAGTGATGCTGCCTTTTAAAAGTTTTTTTACAAATATCACATTGCAATGATTGCTTTTTTTTGTGTTCAGTTAATTTATTACACTCATGCGTGAAGAAATCTTCTGCTCTTACAAAGCATGTATCAGAATGAGGACATTTATATCTCTTTTCTTCTGTGCCTGTGTTGTGTTGTTTTTTGGTTGCCCCTTTTTGTGCAGGCTCTTCAGTATCAGCTTGCGGTTGACCACCAGAAGTTGCATAAACCTGTAATATGCTAAGTAAAGTTATGCATAATGCCAGCAACACAAAATTCAACCATCTTCTGTAAATAAAATTCTTTTTTAATAGCATAAATTCAATCAATCACTTTTATAGGTAACTTTCAAAAGCCAGCTATTTGGCGTTATGAATAATTACTTTTTATTCAATAACATATAACACAAATAGCGATAGTGTAATGAGTTTGTATAGCAACCTGTACTGTTTTTATCTCGGTTTTTTTCATCCTTTGCGCTACCTGTTTTTATCCACTGAAGATAAAGTCAGGCAGTATAGTTGCTTTTCTTATTTTTTTTACAATTGATCCAGCCTGTGTAGGAAAGTAAAGACAGATGATTCAGATTCCGCTGAATCTGAGCACAAGACACAAGTGTGTTGATCAGAATCAGAATTTCTTCGGTACTATCCGGTATTGTTTTAAGTGCTGAATTTTAATGAAAAAACTCTTGATATATTTAATAAACTATTTTGAAAAAATATCTTTTGTTGTATAATGCATTAGACATATGTTTACAGTTTGCAAAATAAAAGCAACTAACATATTGATTTTCAAAAGTTTTAAATTGTACATATCAAAAAATATTTTTAATTCAACAGGTTGTAAAACAACATTAAATATTGTGAATTTCTCACCTGGGACACCCAGATCGTTGTTGAATGGAAATGACAGTATTCCAAACTAGTACTGTGTATAACAGAGAGTTTATGAAAAAGGCTACTGCATGTGCAAAAAAACCGTGAAAATGAGTTAAACGAAATTAGCCAGCGCATTGTATTAACGGGGGATCTATATGCAGCGTTCATTAAATTCTGTTCCACTACACCTTTGGATAAATTATTTTTTGAAGGAAAGAGGTCTTCAAACAGCAGATAAGCGATCATTATATAATTACCAGATGACGCAAAGAGAATATTATGAATTACGTGAACAAATAACACTCAATCGTGATGCGAAATTATATTACCGTAATTCAGCCGCCTGCGCAGCCTTCTGCCTGTATTGTTCTGAATGGTATCGAAGAGAACATACCAGTAGTGATCGCTGGAAATGGGAGCCAATTTGGAAAATTTTAAAGTTCCGTTTTAACCAAACAGAACTGTCCAAAATAGTTCCAAAAGGTCTGGAGTTTTGGCATCGACAAGTCAGACACTATAATTTTGGACATCGGGCTTTTCTCGGATCACTTTTTTGTGAAGGAGGTTTACCGTTCCAGGTTTTAAAGAAGCCTGATAATCGCTTTAATCCGCTATTTCAGAAAATATTACATCGGTATGACGAATGGAAAATCTACGATGACAATATACAAGAACAGGTTAAATCAATTATAGAAAAAACAATAAAGTTGCCTCAAATATTTTTACAACCATCATCGATTAAACTCATTGCCGACATGGCTGATAAACTGATCTCTTTGGTTGATGAATACGAACTTAATAAAAAGGATAACCCTGCCGAATATCTGGATTCAGTCAACAGAAGTTGGCGTGAGATATTTCCCATTCCCCTGGATGATGCAACGGGTACAGAATTCCTGAACGGACTCCTGCAAACAACAGTCAGCGAAACCAGACAAAGGCAAAAATTAACTGGTGACTGGCAATGTGAGCATTACCTGAAAGAACAGGAACAAGAGTTCTTTTCAAAGGTATCATTTCCACACAAAATTGTTTTTCAGGTATCAGAGCAAACACAGGCTGCAAGATTTGAACTTTACATTTTCGAGCAAGGCGAAAAGATATTTGATTTAGGTCCTGGTTATGCAACTTTTAAAGGAAGCCATGCCAAAGTACACCTGCGTTATAACCATATTAAGATAAAGAGAAAAAATTTTAACTCCGAACTTACGCTTGTTGCCACTGCTGGTGGTGCCATCATTAGCAAAATTGCAATTAAAAATAGTATGCTTCCCATAGGAGAGGTTCCTGTGGGGTTTGATAAAGACGACGACCGCTGGAAGTTTTGTGGACAAGCTTCTTTCACTACTGCGTCTGAAGATATATTGCTGATCCTGCCAGAAGATTCTAATTTCAGTTGTGAAAATGTAGAGATTACAGATGGTTCGGATATTCAGTCTTTACCTACCAAAAGATTAAAAGGAAAAGCTGATTGTAGAGTAGTGGTTGGTAAAGATATCTTTTCTATCAGGAGTGGGCGGCAAGGTACAAATAACAATATTAGCTTATCCGGAACCACAACAGATTGGCTTACCAAACCTGTTACTACATTTATCGGCTTACCCAAGCCTGTCCAGGGAGTAGGAGCTGATAGTGATGCAAGCGATGACCGGGATATTTTTATTAGCGGAAAGTCAGTGCAGCAATGCAACCCCCTGGAAATATTTGGTACACAATATGTATCAGTGCGAAATGCAAATGGTGAATCATTGCTCCGCCGTAAGGTGGGTATTCTTCCGCCTGACTTTCGTATTGAAATTCTTTGCGGAGAAACACCTAACAAAGGTATTATCCGGCTCCATTGCTCTTACAGATGTCTCTACAGCGTATTGGATAAAAACATTGTATGTGAACGTCAGGAAGGTGACAATTATGTACAGTTAAATCTGTCCTGCCAGAGTATGCCTCCGTCGACTTTCGATCTGTCTGTTACGCTAAACCTTCTCGCCGCACCCATTACCATCCGGTTGCCATTCCCCGCTAACGGAAGTTTACTATTTGATCAAAATGGAAAACCATTGTCTAATGAGTTTGACATAAGTAAACTGCTACCTGGTGCCAGAGCCTGGCTAATGCCCGGCAATCATTCTGTGACTAATAAATATGAGTTTGAGTTAAGTTTGCATGGTAGTGCAAAGAGGCATGCAAGATATACATGGCAGCACCGGGCTTCAAAGAAACCTGTAGAGATTGATCTTTACAGTCTTAAAAATGAAATCGCCAATTTGATGTCACTTGAATCGGGTATTGATCAGAAGGTAGAGCTGTGCATAAAGGCAATAACATATCCGAAAAAAGAATCTTATCTTATATGCAGACATACTCAGGAAATAGAGTTAATAAAAGTTTTAGGTAAAATCATGCTAAGATCAGCAGGAAAACATAAGTCTCCCGCAGACAACTTTCATGCTCAGATAATATTACTGCATGAACCAGATCGAAAGCCTGTCGAAATACCCACACTGACGACAGAGGATGTTTCTTTATTGCTTGAGATACCAGATGAAATACAAGAAAACGGACCCTGGATCATTGTCCCGTCACCAAAATCTGATGTTAAGTTTCGTCCTTTATTTTATGTTGGTACACCTCCGGAAACACATGAATTAACAGGATCCATGCAAAAGGCAGTACTTACTTTTAAACCTGATGATCACAAAGTACCAGAGTCTGACCCTGATGATGCCGAAACACTTGCGGAAATAAACGAATTAACAGAACCTGTGCAGGAGACGACAGCATCTTATTTTAAATCCAACATTCAGGAAAATGCTTTTACTCCTGTTCTGGATGAGATGTCAGATGATTTTCTTCATAGTGGATGGGAGTATATGCGTGCACTTTATGATAATTATAAGCACCTTCCACTTGCCACGTTTGAAGCATGGAAAGCATTAATAAAGCATTCTTCAGCCCTTGCCATGTGCCTGTTCAAATTTGAAATGGATGTTAATTTAATCAGCAAAATTGAATCAGAATTTCCAGTTATTTGGGAATTGTTGCCAGTGCATGATTTGCAAAGAGCATGTCAGCAATGCAAAGATGCTCTCAGAGAAAAAGTGACTGATGAGCACATCAATACTAAAGCAAAGAAGATGCTTTCACGACTGGGTGAGGCTGTATACAGTGTCGGTGAAGGTATCCAGGCATTCATTCTGGGGGAATTGCTTCCTAAGGAATTTGCATTTACTCTTGCGCAGATGCAACCCCTTTTTAAAGGTTGGTATCAGAAGTTAATGAGAAATCACATAGTGGATGATGAAGATACACGATGGCCAGATTTTGCAGATAAAAAATTTAAGTCATGGTATTCAGACAAAAAGCATAATGTCCTGGGCTTTGATCCGGAAGTAAAGTATAGATGCACGGTTGTTTATTTTCCGGTATTTGCTGCGGCAGTAGCCAGCGGTAAATGTCAGTTATCTGATTTATTTGAAGATGAAGCAGAATCAATATTTTTTTTAAGACAGATTAAAGATTTTGATTCAGCATGGTTTACTTCGGTTTATCGTTACTGTTTATTAAACTACTTTGCCGATAATGATATGAGGTTGCTAAACCATGGCTAAATATTTCTCCTCTCTGGTTAAGCAGTCCCTGGCAAGATCAGCTGAAGCTACGCTGAGCATACTCAAAATAACCAATCCACAGCTTAGAGAACACCTGATGTCACTCATGAATGCCGGTTGTGGTGAGTCAGGTTCATTTTTATCACAACCTGTATTTGAACATACTTTTGGTTGGGAAAAAGCAGATAAAACAATGAAGCAACTTACATCTGGTGATGGTCTTCTGTCGCCAGAATTGGTTAAGGCACTGGATAATAAAGAAAATGATCGTTATAGATTTGTAGCTTCATGGCAGCCTTATAAGCATCAGCTTAAAAGCTGGCATTCGTTATTAAAGGATAAACACTCCATTGTGGTTACCAGTGGAACCGGATCCGGTAAAACAGAATGCTTTATGGTTCCGGTTCTGGAAGACTTATTCAGAGAATATCAACAGCAAAATCGTTCTCCGCTGGTTGGGGTGAGAGCTCTTTTTTTGTACCCTCTTAATGCATTGATTAATTCTCAGAGAGAACGCCTGGATGCATGGACACGTTCGTTTGATAAAGGCATAAGATATTGCCTCTATAATGGTAATACTGAAGAAAAGCGTACAAACGTAAGATCAAAGCAGCAGCAACAACCCAATGAGATTTTATCAAGAGAACTACTCAGGGAAGAACCTGCGCCAATTTTAATTACTAATGGCACCATGCTTGAATATATGATGATCAGGCAGGCAGACTCTCCCATACTCCGGATCTCAAAAGAGCGACGATCTTTACGCTGGATTATTCTTGATGAAGCGCACTCCTATGTTGGATCGCAAGCAGCAGAACTTGCTCTTCAGTTACGCCGGGCAATGCATGCTTTTGGTGTAACACCTGCGGATATCAGATTTAGAGCGACCTCAGCCACTATCGGCGGAGAAGAAGCAGAAGAACAGCTGAAGTGCTTTTTATCAGACCTGTCCGGAGTTCCAGCAGAACAAATTGATGTTATTGGTGGAAACAGGGTTATTCCTGAAATTGAAAAAAGCACAAATCAGCCAGTGAGTTTGGAGGGTTTGGAAGCAATGCAGGCAGAAAACCAGGAAGACTCACAAGTCAGTCCGAACAGATTTTCTGCACTGGTGCACTCCCCTGAAGCCCGAAGTATACGCAATGCGCTGGTTAATTCCAAAAAACCATTACAACTGGTTGATATTTGTAAAACAGTTAATGCTGAAACTGGCGGTAATATATCGCAACCTGAAATGCTACGCTGGTTAGATGTTGCCTCCGGTACGCAGGCAAAGTCATCTGAACCTGCCTTTTTAAAGTTGCGGGCACACTTGTTCCAGAGAATTACTCACGGATTATGGGCGTGCTTTGACCCTGAATGTTCAGCTAAAAAAGATACGCCTTTAAGTTTCAACTGGTCATTCGGGTCTGTCTACGTTAGTCAACGTAGTAGTTGTGAGTGTGGTAGCCCTGTCTTTGAGCTGGCATTCTGTAATGATTGTAATCAACCACACTTACTGGCCAGGGACAGAAAGGGTAAGCTTGTGCAATGGGATAGCTTTCCGGAGGATGAGTTTTCATTATTAGTGGAAGATGCTTCAGAAGAGTCACCTGCAAATAACGATACAGAATCAAAAGTTAAGACTACACCAGTGATATTGTCCACATTACCTAATGAAGAAAATGGCTTTATATGCTTTGTGTTTGATAAGCTCAGTGCCACATTTGATAAAGCAGAAGTATTGGTGTCTCTTGGGCTAAATGATCAGTATCCTAATTGTAGTTGTTCCCGGTGTGGAAATAAAACACCTGGTCGCTCACTACCATTTCGGCGTGCGCTACTTGGTTCTCCATTTTATGTAGCTAACGCAGTACCCACTGTTTTGGAGTACTGCCCTGATTTTGATAATAAAGAAGTTGAACAACTTCATGGAGCACAATCACTGCCCGGCAGAGGAAAACGACTAATTACTTTTACTGACAGCAGACAGGGTACTGCAAAAATGGCTATAAAAATGCAGCAGGAAGCAGAGTGTAATAAGTTAAGAGGACTGGTTGTTGATATTCTCAAACGGCATCAAATAAATCATAATGCTGATTACAGTAAAACCAGTGCAAACGCAGAACAGCTGAAACAACTTCTGGATAGAGCAAAAGGGGATATTGACACATATCGTCAGCTGGGAATGCCTATTGAAGCAAAGACTGCTGAAGATCAGGTTGCGAGTCTTGAGGCTAAACTTGCAATAGCTGAAGATGGTTCAGCAGCTGTTAGCCTGACTTCGTTAACCTGGGAAAAAATGGTAGACGAACTACAAAAAAATTCAGACCTGCAAGAATCCATGCTCCCTTACAACCAGTACCACAAACCAGATATCTTTGATGAAAACTCAGGTCCACGTAAATTATCAGAATTGTTATTGTTACGTGAGTTTATGCGTCGTCCCACAAATCAAAATAGTTTAGAGACTCAGGGGCTTATCCGGGTGGGTTATCAGGGGCTGGAAACTATCTCAAAACCACCACCTGATTTTTGGGAAAACAAAAAACTCTCAGTTGATGACTGGAAAAACTTTCTAAAGATTTCCCTGGATTTTTTTGTGCGTGCAAACTCATTTATTGACTTAGACAAAAAGCTGAAATCATGGATAGGTAGTTGGGTTTCACCTAAATCATTACGTAATCCTGAATCGAAAGAAAGCGAAGATTGCAGCATACAAAAATGGCCACAAATTGAGCCTAACAAAAGCTCTCATCGTCTGATAAAGCTGTTACTGCTGGCCGCAAAGCTTAATCCGAAACAACCAGCAGATATTGATATTGTGAATTACTGGTTAAAAGAAGCCTGGAAGCAGTTGACATGTTCTGGCGGAATTTTGCAGAGCGACGAAAACAAATTCTTTTTGAAAAAAGAAAAACTGACTTTTTCACTATTAGATAAAGCGTATCAGTGTCCTGTAACCAACAAACTGCTTGATGTCTCGTTTTGTGGTTTTACCCCTTATCTTCCGACACATATTAATTTTGATACAGTCAATGATGCTTTCATTCAGCAATACAAAGTTGGCAAATTGTTCCAGCTTCCGCCTGTATGGGAGTTTGATCGCTCTCAGGAAGATTATTCTCCCGGTATCAATAAGATCAGAGAACTGGTTGCTTCAAACAAAG
>JAPORK010000557.1:9407-9762 GCA_026710285.1 Endozoicomonadaceae bacterium
ACGTGCCGAGAATTTGTGGACAGACATCAATGATAGAGCTGTCGAAGGTGGCTTTTATTACCGAACCGCAGAGCACTCTGCACAGCAACCAGCTAACAGACTTATTAAATATGAAAACATGTTTAAAAAGGGACAAATAAACGTTTTAAACTGTTCAACCACTATGGAAATGGGGGTTGATATTGGTGGCATATCGGCAGTAGTAATGAATAACGTTCCTCCACACCCTGCTAACTATCTGCAGCGAGCAGGCAGGGCTGGTCGTAGCAATGAGTCAAGAGCAATTTCATACACGTTATGTAAAAGTAATCCTCATGACCGGCAGGTTTTTGAAACACCTCTTTGGTCCTTTAAT
>JAPORK010000184.1 GCA_026710285.1 Endozoicomonadaceae bacterium
ATCCCATAGGATCAAAAAATATTGAAAACTGTTTTCCTTTTGCAGTTTTTCCCTTGATAAAAAACGAGGCATGACCAATAAAACTACCCTTCCCTATTTTACTGCACATAAGACTTATAAAAAGGAATTTTTTGTTTTCGTAATAGCGTCGTATCAGCTTACGCTCACAAAAAAAGACCGACGAATTATCGTGAAATTCAAAAAAATAGCAATCATCTTTTAACTTTATTGGAGCAAATTCTCTGTCTCGCGACAGACCAAAAGTTCTTATGTGAGAGACTGCAGACAAAACCGTTAGTATTGGCTTGACAAACACATTTGTTAAAATATTTATAAGTTGCTTATAAAGCGATGAAAAAAATGTTGCGTTTTGCTTAGACTGTGCAACCACTTCTTTAAATAGTTGATGATAATCTTTATTCTCAGGCTGAACTGTTGTTATATTTGGTGGTGAATACACTGTTAATTTTGGACCCATAACTTAACCTCGATTACGTAAACACTTCAAACTGTTTTGAGTGATTCCGTGTGATTTCTGATTCAAAAAAACAAACAGCACTGATTTATACATTTTTTAATGCATATACTTTTAAGAAGTATTTTTTAAAATCAACAACTTAAAAAATAATTTAAGATGCTTACACAAAACCAATTAGTATGTGGAAAATTACCCTGATAAACAGCTATTGTACCGCAAATTCAAAGTAAAAGAAAGATAAAACTGTACTGTTTTTCTTTGCAAATTACAGTAAAAATAAATTATTCAACCGGTTAAACTGGCAGTACATACTCATACTTTATTTTTTATAAATACTGCAAACTGTTTTTTTGATCAAAGTCCTGGACAGCTAAAATGATTAAAACCTTGCGGGGCATATCTCTTTCCCTTCGTATCAATTATTCCCTGCCGGTCTGTTATTACACCAATTTCTGTAACACTGACAGGGCAGCCTTCGGGAAAGATTTTTTGTTTTGGCCAGCAAAAACAGAGCTGATAATCATCACCACCGGTTAAAGCAAAATCACGCGCTTCCTGCAAACCATAACTATTTAACAGTGAAGAAGACAAAGGTATTGTGTTGATATCAAGTGTTGCACCAGTCTGACTGCTGGTGAGTATATGACCAAGATCTGCCAGTAATCCATCAGAGATATCAATGGCAGTACGCACACCATTGTCACTTAACCATCTTCCAAGAACAAACTGTGGCTGTGGAGCATAATAAGCTTTTAGCAAACAATTTTCTTCCTGCTGCTCTCTGTCAGATACATCGAGCTGCCAAAGCTTTCCGGAAAGTACTAATGGCAATGCACCCGCTCCGTTACCAAGCGTACCACTGACAAAAATGCGATCTCCCGGTTTCGCGCCACTGCGTGTCAGTATTTTTTTTGCAGGCACAAATCCCTGCACATGAAAACTCAGACATAGCGGACCGCAGGTTGTATCCCCTCCAATCAAGGTGATATTGTATTTTTGAGCTAACAGAGCAAGACCTTCACTAAATGGCTGTAGCCAGTTTTGGTCTGCTTCCGGCAAAGAGATTGCAACAGAAAAACTATGTGGTTCAGCACCAGTTGCGGCAAGATCACTGAGACTTGCTGAAAGCGTACGTATAGCAATTAACTTTGCTGGTGCATTTTTTGGAAAATGCTTTTCTGCAATATAGGTATCAATACTTTGAGCAAGCAGACAACCTTCAGGTACATCAATAACAGCACAGTCATCCCCGTTACCTAAAATAATATGCTGTGTGTGAGGTTGCAATTGCGAACAATTAAACCATTGGTTAATTAAAGAGAATTCATCCATTTTATTAGTCTGTTCTTTATGCCTGTTAACTCAATTTAAAATATACATTTAAAAAATATTATCATCCACATAACAATGATTAAAAGATATTTCCTGTTTACATTGTATGTGGTTTTTCTGGGTATAAAATTTATCTGCTGCTTCTGCGCAGATAATGATAACGCAAGCCGTTTTTAGTTACCCTATAATACAACAATTTTAAACATTTTTTGTAAGCCAAGACCTTATATTTTCAGGGCTGCCTGATACATCATCTGTGTTGCGTAAAAATATTAAAATAAACTGACATCCGGATAATTTCTACTAAACTTACCATGAAGTTATTACTATAAAAAGATACGGATAATGGGAAAACAAAAACTATGAAAACATTATCGTTTACCTTAAATATTTTTTATCTCGCCATCCTGTTAATCAGTACAATTTTTTCCGGCAATACCGGTGCTGCACTTAAATTAAATGAAAGCCGCACACTCTGTTATTCATATAGCGGAATCACCGACAGTGCTTGTTTCGGCATACTTAAACCACTTAACTCCAGACAGGTAAAACAGGCTTATACACACGCATTGAAGAATCATAAAAAAATTACAATTCGTGGTTCAGGATATTCATCTGGAGAACAGTGCCTGCCAGGAGCCACTACAGATACATACCTGCTCAGCACTCAAAACATGAAAGATATCAAACTCATATCAGAAACAGACAATACCATTGTATTGCGTGTTGCTGCCGGAATTACCTGGCGTGAAGCAATCAGGTGGGTTAAACAAACCAGGAAAATGGATGTTATTCCTTTTGATGCGCCAGCCGTCAGTGACACTACTATTTCCGGTTCTTATAGCGCACACGCTTATTCCGGGCGATCCCACATAAACAATTGCTATATGCCAGATTATGTACAGCAACTTCAGCTAATTACGCCAGCAGGAACCCTGCTGTGTCGCTATTTAAAAAAAGCAGAAAATGATTATACTGCGGTAGGTGAAATGAACTCCTCTGATACGTCATCCATTGATCAGACTAAACTAAATGAAATATGTAGCTATCTTCCAGGTTCACTGGGAAAATTTGGTGTAATTACTGAACTAGATGTAGCGTTTGAAAAAATTCCTGAAAACTTTGTAATCGAGAGTGATGTAATTACTAAATCTAATAATCTGGATGATTTTATTACACATCTGGTTGCAAACACCACTGAAAAAGAAAAATTTCCCCTTTATAATTATGGAGTTAAAGGTTTATTACAATGGAATGATGCTGGTGAATTTCAGGGGCTTTTGATTGGATCTGCCGGTAAATCAAGTGCTGATACAAACATAACAAAATCATTCCCGGGTTATAATGAACCCACATTATACAATCAATTCCGCTATGCATTAGCGCATATCAAAACAAGCAACTGGCATGATATGCTTCCTGAAACAAAAGGCATCAGCAAACCTTTTTTATGGAGCTTCTGTCATGATACGCTCACAGAAACAAAAAAAACACTTGGATTCAACTATCCATCATTTATTTCCCAGATGACAAGTCTTTTTGCAGGTCATGACCTGAGATACAGAACTGTACACCAGTCATGGTTTATCCCTGAAAGTAATATAGGGAATTTAAAAACTTTTATAATGTCGGTACAAGATGCCCTTAAGAATCCTGATTTTTCTTTAATTAAAAAAAGGATTTTGTCGCAGGAACTTCTGCCTCTGCCCGGGAGCAAACACCCGAGTCACATTACTTCGCAGCATGGTGCAGGTTATTTGTATACTTTGGTACTGGCAGTACGTAATGATAGTGAAACAGCGCAAATAACTGCATTTCTTAAAAGCCTTACAAATCAGGCTGTTAAATCAACAATCATTCCACTGATTTTTACAGAAAATCATATGGAAAATAATGTATTGAAAGAATCGAATCCTCAGCATCTTAAACTTGATGAATTAAGTCTTAGCACCGACCCTAACCGACTCCTTACATCTGCTTTGTGGGAACGCTTCGAAAACACTTAACATTCTTCCTGACAGTCCCTGAATCTTATCAGGTACGCAGTAAAACCCCTCTCTTTAGGGACTGTCTTTTATACACAAATATTTCAATAAAAATTAATATTATCTGGGGGAATGAACAAATCAGCACAGGTGAACTCAGATAATATCAGCTTTCGTATAATTTCAATACAACTATGTCCGCTGGCTGAGCCTGTCGAAGCCTGGAGAAAAAAGCAATCCGGCTTCGACAGGCTCAGCCCACGGTTGTACGCTCGAAAGGCTGGTATATTCGGCAAGAAACAAACATGCCAGAGTAAAAAACTAAACCTGAAAGTAAAGGCACCGGGCTTCGACAAGCTCAGCTCACGGTGTACGTACAGCAAAGGCATAGACTCGTCATTCCTGCGAAAGGAGGAATCCACAGCCTACAGTGCGTTCAGCAAATTGGTATATTCAGTAGGAGACAAATCTGTCAGGATAAAAATTGAAGGTTAAAAAAATCTGACTAAGAGACAGCTTTAAGGGAGGGGAGGAAGTCAACAGTATCTGTTTACAATCTTTTACAGAGTGAAAACAAGCAGAAATGGTACTATTTTTCACTCTCAACCAATAAAATAAAGCCCATATTACAAAATTCAGACTAGCCCTGAAGATTAACACCGTTTATAATTGCTCTAACATGAATGGACCCATTTCCCTGCTCTGATTCTCTGTAACAGCATAATTGCCTGTTATCTTCAAACCAGGGTAACTGGTAAATGATATTTAAAGAGGCCTGACTAAAAGTCTGTAACTGAAAGATGATGACAAAAAAGCTGTATATTAAAACTTATGGCTGCCAGATGAATGAGTATGACTCTCAGCGCATGGCAGATTTACTGGGCGAAACTTGCGAACTCGAACTCACTGATTTACCCGAAGAAGCTGATGTACTTTTAGTTAATACATGCTCAGTGCGTGAAAAGGCGCAGGAAAAGCTGTTTCATCAGCTGGGTCGCTGGAAAAAATTTAAGGAACGTAAGCCTGAAGTCTTAATTGGTGTAGGGGGCTGTGTTCCCAGCCAGGAAGGTGCCGCCATTCGCAAGCGCGCTCCTTACGTAGATCTTATTTTTGGACCACAGACACTACATCGCTTGCCTGACATGATGGAGCAGCGCAAGACAAATAATGTACCTGTTATTGATGTTACCTTTCCTGAAATAGAAAAGTTTGACCGCTTACCACAACATCAGGCAGAAGGACCTTCTGCTTTTGTTTCTGTCATGGAAGGTTGCAACAAATATTGCACTTTTTGTATTGTACCCTATACCCGGGGTGCTGAAATCAGTCGTCCGCTTGATGACGTTTTAAATGAATGCACTACACTGGCAACACAGGGTGTACGTGAAATTAACCTTTTAGGTCAAAATGTTAATGCTTATCTTGGTGAAAAAAAAGACGGCTCAGAGGCAGATCTTGCCGAGCTAATCACCTGTGTTGCTGCAATTGATGGCATTGACCGCATTCGTTTTACTACCTCTCATCCGGTGGAGTTTTCCGACAGCCTCATCCAGGTATATGGTGAAGTACCTGAACTGGTTAGCCATTTACACTTACCGGTGCAAAGTGGCTCAGATTATATCCTTGCACAGATGAAACGCGGACATACCATAGCAGAATATAAAGAAAAAATCAGTCGCCTGAAGAAAATTCGTCCTGACTTAAAAATGTCTTCCGACTTTATTATCGGTTTTCCCGGCGAAACAGATGAAAATTTTGCAGATACCATGCGTCTTGTTGCTGAGATAGGTTATGATACTTCCTTCAGTTTTATTTACAGTAAGCGACCAGGAACACCTGCCTCTGACCTGGAAGATAATATTTCCGCTACAGTCAAAAAAGAGCGCCTACAGCAATTGCAAAGTCGCCTGACCTTCCAGGCTGCTCAGTTTAGCCGCCGTATGGTTGGTCAGGTAAAAAAAGTGCTGGTAACAGATTTCTCACGGCGAGACCCGGGACAGCTTCAGGGTCGCACTGAATGTAACCGTGTTGTGAACTTCCAGTGTGATCAACCGGAACTAATTGGCTGCTTTGCAGATATCCGCATTGATGAAGCACTGTCAAACTCTCTAAGAGGTACGTTAATTAGTTCAGAGCACTGTTTTTCCTGATAAAACAACGGCTTTTTCCCGATATTTGTAAGCTTTGAAAAGATTATGCGTAGATCCTGAGCAGGCAGCACCTTTTTCATGAAAAAAATAATTTTCAACAGTTACGCTGTACAAAGTGACATAAACAGGCATACAATCGAAGAAGCAACGTATAAAGCCTGTCTGGCAAGTTTGCTAATAAACACTACCGGAAAGTTTTATTGAAATAGTCTATGCCTGCTCTACTATAGAGACAAAATTGATGAAAAAAATAAAACCTGTATTTTTATTTGTCCGAGACTTTGTGATAACTTTTTTCTTAAACACAAAAAAGTTTTGTACTTTGATTTATAATCATTTTTAATATGCAGACTGATAAACTTATAATTTTTAAATCTGATTTAAGTTACAATGAATATTTGGATTATTACTGAGTGTGATATTATATTAATCCAACAAGACTCTAACAGATCATGTTTGCAAACACACCAGCAAACAGATAATAACGTATGTCTATTATAATATAAGTTTAATTGTCCCAGAGAGGTTAATTCTTAACATTGAATATATTTAATACAAAACCATCTGCTCATCCATCAACAAAAGAAATGGCAACCACTTATGATTTTTCTATTGAAGTAGCTGAAAATAAACGACTTATGGAAATGTGTGGTCCTCTGAATGAACACCTGAAGCAAATTGAACAACGCCTTGGAATTTGCATTTATAATTGCGGAGAACATTTCAAGCTTCACGGAAAGTCACTACATATTTTAAGGCAGGGAGAATATGTATTACGTACACTGTATGCTGAAACAAAAAATGCACAGGCTGTTGATCGTGAAAATGTGCATATGGTCCTTCAGGAAAGTGCGCAAAAATATATGAATACCAACAAAGAATTACTAAATAATAAAACCGACATAACCACTAGCGATAATCCTTTAGTTTATGCAGATGATGATACAACCACAGCAGATAAATCATTAATCATAAAAACTTCTAAAAGAATTATCCGTCCTCGGGGGAAAAATCAGCACCATTATATTCGCACAATCCAGTCAAATGATATTAATTTTGGAACCGGACCCGCCGGTACCGGGAAAACCTTTTTAGCCGTAGCCTGCGGTATTCAGGCACTTGAAAACAATCAAGTACAGCGTATTTTACTGGTAAGACCTGCGGTAGAAGCAGGTGAAAAACTAGGATTTTTACCCGGAGATCTTGCTCAGAAAATAGATCCTTATCTGCGCCCTTTGTATGATGCATTATATGAAATGCTCGGATTAGAACGTGTGGGTAAACTGATTGAGCGTAATGTTATTGAAATTGCACCACTTGCTTATATGCGGGGTCGTACATTAAACCATGCATTTATCATTCTGGATGAATCACAAAATACAACGATTGAACAAATGAAGATGTTTCTGACCCGCATTGGCTTTGGTTCGACTGCGGTGATTAATGGAGATCTTACTCAGGCAGACCTCCCTAAAGGAGTGAAATCAGGCTTAAGCCATGCTATCTCTGTTCTCTCAGAGGTTAAGAACATTGGTCATACTCATTTTAATAGTAAAGATGTTGTTCGCCACCCTATTGTTCAGCACATAATTGAAGCTTATGAAAAACATGAAAGATCAACAGAAGAAAACAGATAACCACAGGCGATATAAAAAAATTTAATTTTATGAGTGTTATCATTGATTTACTAATTGACAGTCAAGATTGCTTTATCCCTGAAAAAAAAGCGTTTAAAACATGGGTTAATGCAGCTGCGAATCTATCATACGACACTGAACTCTGCATTCGCATTGTTGATGAAAAAGAGAGTGCTACGCTTAATTATCATTGGCGTAAAAAGACAGGCGCAACCAATGTACTCTCTTTTCCAGCCCTTTTACCAGAAGGTATGCCGCAGGTTACTTTAGGAGATATCGTTATTTGTGCTCCTGTTGTCGAAGCAGAGGCAAAAATGCAGCTAAAGCAACTTACAGCGCATTGGGCACACATGGTTATTCATGGCACCCTTCACCTTTTGGGATATGATCACATCAACGAAGATGATGCGCTTGAAATGGAAACAGCAGAAACCCAGATCATGTGTGCCTTAGGTTTTGATGATCCGTATAAAAATAATTTAGCATCAAACAATTCCACCAAAATTAATACGACACATATATTATGAGAGATAATAGTCATAGCTATTTATCAAACTTAAAAAACTGGTTTTGTAAAATCAGACAACTTTTCAGCAACCCGGTATTGAAAAAAAAGGATCTGATCAAACAGCTTAGTCATTATAAAAATCATGACATTTATGAAAATGGTGTACTTCATATTGTGGAAGGTGCTTTGCAAATTGACGACATGCAGGCACGAGATATTATGATTCCACGCTCTCAAATGATATGTATTGCTGAAAACGAAAAACCTGAAAATTTTCTTCCCAGGATTATTGCTGCCGGACACTCACGTTATCCAATTATTGGAGAATCTGTTGATGAAATCACCGGTATTCTTCTGGCAAAAGATTTATTACCTTTACTATTCAGAGAAAGCGCTCCTCAATCATTTGATCTGAAATCTGTTTTACGGGCTGCTACTTTTGTACCTGAAAGTAAGCGTCTTACCGTATTATTACATAATTTTCGTACCAACAAAAATCATATGGCTATTGTCGTAGATGAATATGGTGGTGTGGCCGGACTGATTACCATTGAAGATATCCTTGAAGAAATCGTTGGTGAAATTGAAGATGAATATGATTCCGAAGCAGACGGTTTTGTAAAACCGATTACAAAAAATAGTTTCATGGTTAAAGCGTTAATGCCTATTGATGAATTCAACCATTTTTTTCATAGTGATTTAACCAGTGAAGAGTTTGATACCGTCGGTGGATTAATTATGCAACAACTTGGACATATGCCTAAACGTGATGAATTTATTGATATTGATAAGTTTCGTTTCAAAGTCGTCAGCTCAAATAGCAGACGTATTGGCTTATTACATGTCAGCCTGAATACAACAGAGTAACAAAGATAATAACTTCTGATTTGAGGATTTTTTATTAAATCAGGTAAAAATCACTTTAACGTGATAAATTAAGGAATGATGATATACTATAGGGCAGATGACTGATGATATTTGTATTATTACAATTTTACCGTGTCGAACCTAACCTGAAATAAACTGTCACTAAAGTTGTATTTTTCAGGATTAATCAAATGCAGTAAACTATACAAAAAATCGGAAGATACGCCAAAAAATGTGCGATATAATACATTCGTAAGATGACCAGGCTTTCTGACATGTCTTATAATATCTGGAGAAATTCATATCCCAGACAAATAAGTCAAAAATTCCCATAAAGAAAAATATTTTTTTTTTGAATTATCCTCTATTTTTTCTTTTTGATTTTAAGACTAATTCGTCTTTTTAAACCAGATAAAAATGATGGTACTCTTTGTGATTTTTTGTCTTTTTTTTCGTCTGTGGTTTTTCTCATATTTCGCTCTTCCAGATGTTCCTGTTGTGCTTTTTTTAATGCCTGGGTTCTTACCTCACTTATAGCAGCCGTTTAAAGCGCGTTGGTATGGAAGCCCGAACTGATATGGAAAAAATGTCTGACCACCATGTTATGTTACATTTATGGGTTAAAGTGCGCAGTGGCTGGGCTGACGATGAGCGTTCTTTAGCCAGTCTAGGCTATGATTAATTTCGTGACATAAAATGAGTATCAGCCATGTACACCAGGCATGGGTATTACACTGTTTTCCTTACAACAATACTTCGGACAGTTTTGACTAAAAAATATTTATGAGTAGAATCTGTAGAAAT
>JAPORK010000027.1 GCA_026710285.1 Endozoicomonadaceae bacterium
TATAAAATGAACTATTTTTTTTAAAGGCAAAATTGTATATGACGGCTATCAGGCAAGCCTTTGATAAGCTTAGAGACCTTGGGTTTTATGTTGTGTAACATCAGTTAATCAATACGTTTTTTATAACATATATGAGCTATTGTAATTTCAACAAAATAGCTGTAAAATACACTTCAAACTGCAGGAAAAATTGAAGTCATCGCCATTTATACTTCAAAAAAAACGCTACAGATTGTCAGTTTTTTAATCGCATGCAACTCAGGCTTTGTAATTTAATATTATTCCAGATCATTAAAGCAAATTAAATACGAAAGGAAATATCATGAACATCAGCAGTGTTGAAAATGATGGTATTAATGAAATAAGAGTAAAAAGTCGTCCCGGCACCTTTAAGAGCGTTAAGCATCCATTAAAATTTTTATTGGAAGTAAAACAAAACTCACAGGGAAACAACACAATACTATTAAAGCAACCAAAACTTATAGACAGAATTATCGACTTTATTAAAAGAATTTTTTTAATTAAACCCAATATAGATGTTTTAAACGAAAAAATAAATACGACCACATTAAGTAAGAGGTTGAGCGAAGTTTGTACAAAGCTGAAAAGCACAGAGCAACAAATTATTCTCGATATATCAGATAATCATCTGAAAAGACTTTCAGGTGTAAAAATATCTGACTGTTTTGTTGAGGTTAACAAAAACATTTACCTGTTTAATCCTGAAACACAAACTCAACCTGACAGCATTGCAGATGAAACATCGATAATAGATAGAAATTCCGCACAAAAAGTTGAATCAGCCATATGCACACTTGATGCGAAAAACTGGATACATACTAACGAGTATTGGGATATTGACTCTGAGCAGATGAAAGTTCCCGACCAATATGATGATGAATCACCAGTTCAACCGACACATTTACCACTTCTGCCAAAAAAAGATCAGGGTGTTCTCTTATTTTCCAATAAAAATCCGGTTAATGCTATTAAAGATTGGCTTGATTCTGAAGAAAATCACAGCCTGGCAACAGATTACTGTAAGAGATGTCCTCCTGCTATTGAGGCTATTAATAATCTGGCAAATAAACAATTTACTGGCTTGGAATCAGATGAAGTCTTAGCAATAAAAATGGATAATCCTGATAGTAAAGGCGCCTTATACTTTTTACCTTTAAAAACAAAACAAGAACTTGGTATAACAACTTTTACTCAAGAAGAGATAAAAGACATATTCACAGGAATGATTGCAACATGCTTATCAGCAAAATCCATGTCATTAAAAAAGATTCATGTAGGCTTCCTGGAAGATGCTGCACAAGGTAGAAATCCGGATACACTGTATAAACTGTTAATGTTAGCAACTAATTTATGTGATATAGAGTTAATGGTTTATGATGATATATATTATTCATATAAAAATGGTGGGCTTTATGATCATCTTAGTAAGGGAAAAAACTTAACTTTAGAGAACATCCTGAAAATCATATATAAAACTCAGTAATTGCAAATAAATGCCAGGCTGTGAGCAGTTATATCTCGATACATATACATAGCCTTATTTAAACTGCCTGACTATAAACAATACTTCGGACAATTTTGACTAAAAAATGTTTCTTAACTGGGTTGTAATAAAAAGGTTGACCACGTCAGAATATACCATGAGCTGAGCCTGTCGAAGCCCGGCTGCTTTATATCCTCAAGGCTTTTACAGGCTCAGCCCGGTTTTGTTTCAAAAAGTAGTATATTCAGTAACAGGCAATCTGCCAGGATAAAAATAAGAACTTAAAATGTGACGAAGAGACAGTTCTGAAGGAAAGAGTCTCTTGCGCAAAATTGATAATTGTATACAGCAGAAGTTGCAAATTCACTAAATTTACAATACACTTCATGTCAGAGTTAACTAAGCATTAGCAACTGAAGTTCAGCAAATCAACTTATGTACTTCCATCTGAAAATAGAGTCCGTGTGAAAAATTGTTTGCGCATATTGTTTTTAATCTGTTAAAGTTTATATTTAAAAAAATAAAGCTTTTGTAGTAATAAGCATCAGAGCAGAATTACATGAATGAAGGGGGGTATTGAACTTATTCATGATATTCTATAATTTAGATGCTATTTTTAGTGCTATTGTTGGTTTAACAATAATAATAATGATATTCCGGACAAGTTTTGGAAGTTACAGAAATAGTCAGCAACAGAGATACTAAAATTATTGATTTACAGAGATCCTTATCTTAGCGTATGTAGATGATTTTCTTTTAAATTGATAAATTATAAAAAAATGTCCGGATGGTTAAGAATAAATAATCAATCTAAAGAGATCAGTGGACAATGGACTATAAACGGCTAATAAATATATTAAAATGGCTGGGACCTGTAATACTGCTGTTTTTGTTAACCGGATGCAAAGTAGTAATGTTTGATCCGGTAGGTCCTGTTGCCAGCGAGCAGCGTTGGATTATTTCCCTTTCAATCATTTTAATGTTGCTGGTTGTGATTCCTGTAATCGTACTTACGCTATTCTTTGCACGCAAATACCGTGCGAGTAATACGAAAGCAAAGTACACTCCTGAGTGGTCTCACAGCTATCTTCTTGAGTTTATCTGGTGGACAATACCCTGTATAATTATAATAATACTTGCTGTAATCACGTGGATATCATCACATGATCTTGACCCTTACCGACCTATTAAGGCAAAAGATACTATTCAAAAAACACCACTGATTATTCAGGTTGTTTCGCTGGATTGGAAATGGTTGTTTATTTATCCAGAACAGAATATTGCCTCAGTCAACTATCTGGAAATACCCAAAGATCAGCTGGTTGAGTTTAATGTAACTTCGGATGCTCCGATGAATTCTTTCTGGATTCCGCAGTTAGGCAGTCAGATAATGACCATGCAGGGTATGCAAACTAAACTGAATACAGTGGGTACAAGACTCGGAAAATTTGAGGGTTATTCTGCGCTGTATAGCGGATCCGGTTTTTCAGGAATGAAATTCAATATTAATGTTGTCGAAAAAGATAAATTTGAACAGTGGGTTAGTCATGCTAAAGCGTCGCCACTCTCGCTGACACTCGATAATTATGTTCGACTGGCTCAACCCAGCCACTGGGACCCGGTCACTTATTATTCTAAAGTGGAAGAAAATTTATATTCAGATATCATCATGCATTATATGTTGCCCGGGGGTAAACTGAATACACTTAAAGATCAATATAATAAACAATTACAAAACTAAAATATCAATCACACAAAGGTTTTGGCAATATGCAGTTACTTGGAAAGCTCACATTATCTGCAATACCACATGATCCAATTATTATTGGGGCATCAGCTTTTATGGGGCTGATGGTTTTGCTCATCGTCAGTTCTTTGTTTTATTTCAGGAAATGGACATGGCTATGGACTGAGTGGCTTACGACGGTAGATCATAAAAAGATAGGGGTCATGTATATCATTAGCGCACTTATTATGCTGGTGCGTGGTTTGACTGATGGTGTATTGATGCGCACGCATTTGATGTTTTCAGAAGGCTCGATGCACGGCTATTTGCCGCCAAGCCATTATGACCAGATTTTTACTGCACATGGCGTAATTATGATTTTTTTCATGGCTATGCCATTGATGTTTGGTCTGATTAATATTTTGGTGCCATTACAGATAGGTGCCAGAGACGTTGCCTTTCCCTTTTTAAACGCCATGAGCTTCTGGCTGTTTGCCATATCAGCTATTTTGGTCAATGTTTCCCTGGTCATTGGTGAATTTGCAGGAGCCGGCTGGCTTGCTTATCCACCTTTGTCAGAATTGGCATATAGTCCCGGAGTGGGTGTTGATTACTATATATGGAGTTTGCAGATATCGGGGGCCGGAACACTACTGGCGGGTATTAATTTTCTGGTCACCATATTTCGGATGCGCTGCCCGGGTATGACGCTAATGAAAATGCCCATTTTTACCTGGAGTGCACTGTGTACTATGGCGCTGGTTGTGCTTGCTTTTCCTATTCTTACCGCATCACTCGGAATGTTACTGCTTGATCGTTTGCTAGGTATGCACTTCTTTACTGCCGATGGTGGCGGTAATATGATGATGTATATTAATCTTATCTGGGCCTGGGGACATCCGGAAGTATATATTCTTATTTTACCGGCATTTGGTATTTTTTCAGAGGTTGTTGCTACCTTCTGTCAGAAACGATTGTTCGGCTATGTTGCCATGGTTTATGCAACGGCCTGTATTACCATACTCTCCTTTATTGTGTGGTTACATCACTTTTTTACCATGGGGGCAGGACCTGTTGTCAATGCATTCTTTGGTATTACTACGATGATTATCGCCATTCCTACTGGTGTTAAAATATTTAACTGGTTGTTCACTATGTATCGAGGTCGCATTATCTTCGCAACACCAATGATGTGGACCATTGGCTTTTTAGTTACCTTTGCTGTAGGTGGGATGACAGGTGTTTTAATGGCTGTGCCTGTGGTTGATTTTCAGCTTCATAATAGTCTGTTTCTTGTAGCACATTTCCACAATGTTATTATTGGTGGTGTTGTTTTCGGTTATTTTGCAGGTTTGATTTACTGGTTCCCGAAAATATTTGGTTTTAAACTCAATGAAAAATTGGGTAAAAAAGTTTTCTGGTGTTGGTTTGTCGGTTTTTACGTAGCATTTATGCCGTTGTATCCACTTGGTTTTATGGGTATGACACGAAGATTAAATCATTACGATAATCCTGCATGGCATTTGCTCCTGACTATTGCAGCAGTGGGAACTTTTATCATTGTTTGCGGTGTAATTTTTCAGGCAGCTCAGCTTATTACCAGTATCAAAAAACGCAAACAAGAAAGGGATGTAACGGGTGACCCATGGAATGGTCGTACTTTAGAATGGTCAATGTCTTCTCCTCCCCCTGTGTATAACTTTGCTCATGTCCCCAGGGTAGATTCAGTGGATCCTTATTGGAAAGCAAAACAGGAAGACGATAGCTTTGATACACCGCCCTATGAAGCTATTCATATGCCAAAAAATTCCTCTATTCCCTTTATTATTGGTATTTTTCTGTTTATTTTTGGCTTTAGCATGGTCTGGCACATTTTCTGGCTGGCAGGTTTAACTTTTGCAGCTTTTATCATTGCTCTCATGTGCCGAGGGTTTGATTACGATAGAGATTACTATATACAGGCAGATGAAGTTAAAAGCACCCAGGCAGCAGGAGTATTACAACAATGACCACAGAAATGAACACAGCAATCGCTAACACGACTAACATGCAATATGTCAGTCATCATCACCATAACCAGAGCGATACGAATGTCTATGGTTTCTGGGTTTATATTATGAGTGACTGCATACTGTTTGCCTGTCTGTTTGCAACTTTTGCTGTGTTACATAATAATACTTACGGAGGACCGAGTGCAAAAGAGCTGTTCAGTCTTCCCTTTGTATTTGTTGAAACGATGGCATTACTAACCAGTAGCTTCACCTGTGGTTTGATGATGCTGGCGCTGCATCACAATAAAAGAAAGCTGGCATTTATCACTTTAGCACTGACTTTTTTGTTGGGCGCTTCTTTTGTTTTTATGGAGCTGAAAGAATTTCATTCTTTGGTGGCTGAAGGTCATGACTGGCAGCGCAGTGCCTTTTTAAGTTCTTTTTTCACGCTGGTAGGAACACACGGACTGCATGTCTCTCTGGGGTTGTTGTGGTTAATCGTTCTGGCAATACAGCTGGGAATACATGGAATTAACAATACCACCATGACCAAAATGAGAACCTTCAGTCTGTTTTGGCATTTCTTAGATATTATATGGATTTTGCTTTTTACTATTGTCTATCTTGTGGAGTTCATTTAAATGAATATGCAATCAGGTTCAGATGCGAGCGGGCATGGTTCATTAGTTTCTTATATCATCGGTTTTATTCTTTCCATTGCACTGACGGTCTTAGCTTTTGGAGCCGTTACACAGCAGTGGTTTTCTCCGTTTGCAATTATGATATTTGTCACTGTAATGGCTGTTTTCCAGTTGCTGATACAGCTGGTATTTTTTCTGCATCTTGGTGCTGAATCAAAGCCGTACTGGAATTTATCAGCTTTTCTGTTTGCGATGCTGATTACTGTCATAATTGTTGCTGGTTCAATCTGGATTATGTATCATCTCAATGTCAACATGCAGATGTAAAACCAAAACCTTTCCCTGCGCTACTGCCCGGCCCAGGTGTTTAAGGACAAAAATTTTAAATTTTATATCCATTACTAAACCTGGTATTGTGGCAGGTAATCTTATTACTGCTATTGCCGGTTTTTTTTTTGGAGCAAAGGGGATCCTGTATCCGTTATCATTATTCAGCATGATGGCAGGGACAATTTTCATTATTGCTTCTGCCTGTGTATTTAATAATTTTATCGATCAGGATATAGACCGGTTAATGCCACGCACGGCTTACAGAACAAGTCTGTTTGAAAGTTTATCAAAATACTCTATATTAAGTTATGCAACCATTTTGTTAATAAGCGGCAGTAGCATTTTGTATTTTTTTACAGGTATACTGCCTTTGTTGGTTGCTCTTGCAGGATTTATTGTTTATCTTTTATTTTACACATTATGGCTTAAAAGACGTTCAACATGGAGTACACTGATCGGAAGTATTTCCGGTGCAACTCCTCCGGTCATTGGGTATTGTGCAGCCACGCATCGTTTTGATGATACGGCGATACTGCTGTGTCTGTTATTGATTACATGGCAAATGCCGCATTTTTTGGCGATCAGTCTGTATCGGCTGAGAGATTACAATGCTGCCTTCATCCCTGTATTGCCTGAGTTGAGAGGAAAGCTTTATACACAAATTCATATGTTGTGCTGGATTCTTCTGTTTGTTATATGCATTGCTCTGCTTGCTATTAAAGGTAATATACACTGGTTTTATTTTTCTTTAGTGCTGGTGAGCAGTCTGTCTTGGTTCGTTTATGGCTGTGCCACACTTTTACAGAAAATGCTGTTTTATAAATGGGGAAAACAGATGTTTTTAATCTCTCTTATCAATATATTTCTGGCAAGTATTATGTTATGCTTAAGTGTTTAAGAAATACTATCTGTAAAACAAATAGTTTGCTGGTTTAAATATACAGGGACAGTTCAGTTTTTAAAGTAAATTTGCATGAAAAATAAGGTAATAACATGGAAGCAACATTTAACTGGATAGATTGGCTCATTATTGGATTAATTGTTGTTTCAGCTATGATCAGCTTATGGAGAGGATTTGTACGTGAAATCTTTTCTGTAATGATCTGGCTTGCAACGACTCTGGCAGCATGGCTGTTTCTGGAAGATTTTGCAGCGCTGTTTTCAGGTTGGATTGATTCTTATTCTGTCAGAATTACCTTTGCAGCAATTATCCTTATTGTTATGGTCTTACTAATCAGTACAGTAATCAATATGGTTGTGGGTAAATTAATTAGTGTATCCGGATTAAGTGGTAGTGATCGTTTGTTAGGCATGTTTTTTGGTTGCTTCCGTGGTATTGTTATCGCTACAATTTTTGCAGGTGTTGTCGCTTATCTTCCAAATACAAATGCACAATGGAAGAACAATTCTGTCTTAATGCCCAAATTTGAACAACTGGCAATATGGTCACAAACATTAGTCAAAAACAAAATCTCACCCTTGATCTACGATAAAAAAACATCCGGTACTACTTAGAAAGTTAAAATTTGCAGGATATAGTTATGTAGTACTGTACCTGCTTAATACCAAAGCTGTGAATGACGGGTACAGACTGCTGTTGATATATAATCTACGCTATACCTGTGGCATACCTGAATATGGTATTATAAAAAAGTATACCTCTAAGCTTAATCGAATAGAAATCTGAACTCCTGGTTTTATGCGTTTATTAATTTTAATAACCTCGGTTTGGAGTTTTTGGTTTAATAAAAACTCCTATTCAGCAGACAGATAATGCTGAAAAACTGCGTCATTCCGATAGGGATTGCCGAAATTCGTCAACAGGAAAGTTACATTTTTAGTGATAATGATCTTTAATAGATTCACGCTTCCACGGAAAATGACCGTGCATTTTTGGAAATAATGATAAAGACGCAACTATTTTTTTAAAGGGAGACAAATGTTGAAATCAAAAAAAGTAGCTCTTATTGGTGCAGGCATGGTTGGAACATCATTTCTTTATTCTGCAATGCACAGAGGGATAGCCAATGAGTATGGAATTATTGATATCAATATCGAAGGAGCTGCAGGAAATAAATTAGATCTGGAAGATGCAGTGCCTACAAATAATTTGCCATGGAAAACTGAAGTTATTAAATATAATAATTTAAAAGAGACTGACGTACTTGTAATTGCCGCAGGTAGACCACAAAAGCCAGGCGAAACAAGATTAAATATGGTTGCAGACAATGCCAAAATTATGCAATCAATTGCAGCTGAAGTTAAGAAGTCAGCGTTTTCCGGGATTACAATTATTGCTTCAAACCCGGTTGATGTATTAACACATATTTATCAAAAAGTTACAGAATTTCCACCAGAAAGAGTAATTAGTTCGGGAACATCACTTGACTCAGCAAGATTAAAAATAGGGCTTTCAGAAATGATTGATGTAGCACCACAATCAATTTCAGCTTATGTTTTGGGAGAGCATGGCGATTCATCGGTAGCAGCCTTTTCATCAGCATCAGTTGCTGGCAAACCACTGAGTTACTTTACCAAAGAATACGGGATTACAGCTGAACAATTAAAAGAATTGCATCGATCAGTCTGTAAAAAAGCATACGAAATTATTAATCGCAAAAGCGCAACATACTATGGAATAGGTTCGGCTCTGGCTAACTTAGTCCAGGCTGTTTTTAAAGATACTCGCGAAGTTTATGCCTGTGGAGCACAATTAAATGGAGAATATAATCACTCAGGATTCTATGCTGGTACAGCAGCTATTATCGGTTCAACGGGTATTAGAAAAGTCATTGAAATTGATATGTCAAAAGATGAACAGGCTCAATTTGATAAATCGGCTGAAACACTTAAAAAAACAATCAGGATTGCTGAAAAAGTAATTGCATAATATTAACACGTTTGTTAATATGCCTTCACTTCTGTTTGCTATAAAAAATACATGTTAGATTTTTTAGGAAACAAATGACAAAAGTGGATTATAGAAATAAAAAATATGCTTTCAGAAAAAAAGTATTATTTTATTTAAAAAGGAAGAGGCAATTAAAATAATGAATAAGCTGATTACACAAATTATCTTAATTTGTACAATTTTAATATCAAAAAATGTGTTAGCTGGAGGTTCTTTATCCATACATCAAGATACTACCCATGCAGCAAAAGAAGGTATTTTAGAACCTGAATGCTGGAATTCTCCTGACGTTATAGAATCTGCAAGGAAAGTAAGTCCAAAAAATATAGAGGGTAAAACATTCGATGCTTATGGTTGTGCTTATTCATCTGAAGAATTGGCTGCTCTCAAAGTATATGATCTGCCAATAGATGAACTGCAAAAATATGCAGATATAGTTGTGCACGCATATCCGGATGCAGTTGGAAGACAGCTTCCGAACAAATATGAAGATTTACCAATTCAGCAAATGAATACGACTGCTATTGCCGATATTGCGTATATATCTATTCATGCAACCAATCCTGATATAAAAAAACATGCAGCAGAATGCTTCGCTTTTATAC
>JAPORK010000244.1 GCA_026710285.1 Endozoicomonadaceae bacterium
ATAAAATTTATTACGGTAGCTATACACAGTGTACAAAAAACAGTGTCCGCACTATTATTTATGATACACTGGGACGTCAAAATGATGTAACTGACTTTACTGAACAATACAACAACCCGCTAAAAAGGAATGTCTTCCTGGAAGAAAAATATACTTATGATGCAAATAATAATATTACTCAGCTGATTCAAAATGGCAGAACAGATCAGAATGCTACTCTTCGGTATCAGTATGACAGATATAATAATTTAGTCGCTATGTCCTGTACAGGATCAGCAGGATTACCATTATGTCCAAGGGATACCGTACTTACAGGTTCTGGAGAAAAAGAGGCTCCGGTTATAACCTCACAACATTATACTTTTACTGCTTTAAACCGAATAGCACGGGTTAGTGAACAGCTGAGTGATGCCAGTAAACATCGTAGTTTAAATAAAGTAATAACTTATACTTACGGAAACAATGAAACACCTTTACGTCTGCAACAAATCAGTACCGCATGGAATCATCAGTTACCGATAAACAGACTATTTTCTTTTGACGTTACCGGTAACATGATCGTCGATGGAGAAGGGAATCATATGACGTATAATGTATTTAATCAGATAACTTCTGTTCTTATGCCAGATGGAAGACAAAAGAAATATGTTTATGATGGCAGTGGTAGAAAAATCAGTGAAATCTCTTCGACCGGTAATATGAGTTATCTGTTTTATATGAATAAAAGTTTACTGGGAGAACAAAACGGTCAACCGGGAGCTATGCACATAGTTAGCTATCTGGGTGTTGCAAAAGCTATTGACGGTGCACTTCATGAATTTTACAGAAGAAATTATAAAGGCGACATTATAACAGTTATCAAAAAAATACCTTCAGAAAAAAATAGCGATGCTGCCATTTTTTATGCATTAAAACAATATAATGTCTACAGTCCGTATGGAATGCAATGGCATAAAAACTTAACAACTGCGTTGCCTTTATACCAGCAAACACTGGAAGGGTTTGATGGTGCTCGCACTGATCCTGATACCGGATGGCAGTTTTTAGGCGCAGGACACAGAACCTACAATCCGGCTCAGCGATACTTTCTCAGTGAAGATCTGGCAGGTAATGGTTATGCTTTTGCCAGTAACAATCCGATAATGAATAGCGATCCCGATGGCAACATGCCAAAATGGATGGGTGCAACACTCGTTTTTTTGAATAAATTTGCTGCGTTTGGAATGAATCCACATTCAACGTGGGGAAGGATTGGAGGTGCTATCATTTTATCATCACTTGTATTAATGGGATCAGCAAGTGTAATTGCCTCGCAGGTGTGTGTGGGAGCTATCATACCTCAACTCATAACCGCTGAAACAGCACTTAGTATTGGCTTTGCAGGTACCTGCATTGCTTCAGCAGCAGAACCACAGAATAAAGGTTTGAATATTGCCGCAGCTGTAATAGGATTAGCGCCGCTCACAGTTATTTCTGTACAGTGTGTTTTTCTTGCAGGAATGATGGCTGCTGATCTAGGTAAAATGCTATCTTCGTTGGGAGAAGCAGGAGCAGGCGTTGCGAAAGGAATAATAGAAATGGATGATTTAGCTCAAGAAGAATTTAATATAGAAAAATGTTTGGAAACTATTATTCCTGATGAAATAATAAAAACCACAGGTATCTTTTATAAGACACAAGTTTTAAGAATACGATCCAATTTTCAACTCCAAAAACTTTGGATGCGCTTATATGCACTGGATTCATTAAAAAAAGCAATGGATGATGATATGTTAACACTACTCAGTGCAGCCGCAAATTCATCAAACGATATAAATCTGAATTTATTTAAACAAGCTATTGCCTCAAAATTACGTATGCTCACGAGTGGTTTTGATGAGAATAATCAATTCAGCGCAGTGTTCAGATCAATAGTAAAAACCTTTGGTCGGGACATGACCTATAAATATGGTACTAATTTGACAGATGAAGTGTTTATACCAGATCAAAAAGCACTTGTTACCGGAGGTAAAAATAACAGGACTGTATTTTTAATACTGGAAGATACAGGAAATAATTCTCCGGATAACTTCATATGGAGCACCTATAAAAAACACAAAGACAGGGTGTTCGGTGTTATGGGACCCCTCAACATGTTGGGTTTGGATGAATTTTTTGATAAAAACGGACAATTTAGAATTAACTCTCTCCAGGATCTTGCAGAAAATTGGTTTGAATCAATACTTTCCTGATCATCAGGGTTTATTATTTAATACATCTTTAGTGTATTTTTATTGTAAAGATATCAACCTTTGAATTAACGTACATTGCCTGAATAAAAAGTGACTCTGTTATCAGATATGACTGACTACACACCTTGAGAACAGACCACTTTATCAATAATAATATTAACTATTTACAGCTACCAAATCCTCTCAATCAATTATTTACAGGAATATTAAACGACAAACAATGAAATAAACTTTTTTATATATCTTACCTATTTTTTTCTTACTATTAACAATTACAAAGGTTATGTGTTATGAAATTCAGGCAATATTACTTTATCTTAATATCTGTTTTTATTTCAGTATTACTTTACTGTAAACAAACCAGTTATGCCGTTTCTTTTTTATCAAAAAATCAACATGAAGTACAAACGTCATATGTCAGACAAAAAAAAGAGACCAAAGCTGTGCATCAGCAAAACAAAAAAAAGCAATCACCCCATTTAAAAGCAGGAGCAGACCAGTCAGCTGTATGGTCTGATGCTTTTACTTTTCAAAAAATGTGGGGATCACAGGTAGACCCACGAACGGGTATATTTTCCACATGGATAAAAACCGGTAATTTAATTAGTAATATGAACCGGGGTCCTAATATTGCCTTAAATATTAATTACAGCAGCAGTGCTTTAGCCAATCCCGACGGACTTGGACGAGGATGGAGCTGGAATCTGACCCACTTCAATCCGGCAAATAATCAGTTAACTACTTCTCAGGGACAAAGTTTTTGGTTGTATCAAACTGACAAAAACCACTGGTGGCCACGTTATCATAAATTAAAGGATATTTTAATTAGTGGCAATAAACAGAAAAATTTTGTTATTACTTACGCCAACGGATTAAAAGAAACACTTAACCATGATGGTTATGAAACTTGTCTGGAGCAACAGGATGGTCGAAGTGTTCATTTTAGCTATCTGCCCGGAACACATCTGCTCAGTCGTATTAACGATGATACGGGGCGCAAAATTTCATTATCTTACCGTAGTAATTATATCCATATTACCAGCTATAGCAGTGACGGGACACCCGTGACTATACATATTGATTATGCTAATGGTCAGTTACATGCGATCTCTATTCCTGTTGCAAATGCCTCTGATTACAAAAATATTAACCTAAGCTATGTGGGATCGCGGATATCCGGTATTACTTATCCCACAGGTTTAAGAAAAACCGTAGAATACAATTGTAATAATGCAATGAAATTACCATTAACGAATGATCAGACAAATGCACTGTGTGTGGTTACAAAAGCAACTATTAGCCCAGGATTTGGACAACCTGATATGACAGTCAGTTATTCTTATGATAAGACCAGTCCTAATGAACACAACTATCTTGCTCACAATTCCGGTTTGAATTTATTGCAAAATTCAGGACAGGACACCTTGTTTAAGACACCTGCCAGCTATACGTATCAAACGACAGCCGATAATGGAATTATCAAACAAATAAGTACTTTCAATAAATATCACTTACTCATTGATACAAAAACTATTAGTGATGCTGATAGTCACGTACTGACTGAAACACACAACTTCTTTTGTCGCACAGATGTTCCTGATGGTTGTGCACAAACCAGCTTTAAAGAACTGCCTGTGACTTATGATCTTCCCTTGAAAACAGAAACTAAAACATGGAGCGATACCTCCCCTGGTCAACCTCCTTCACAATCACCAGCAATATTTTATGTTACAAAACAGTATGACAAAAAGGGACGGCTCATCATAAGCAGAGACAGTTATGGTCGTGAGAAAAAAATCACCTACTGTCCTGTTAATGGCAGTGTTAAGCTGGCAGATTGTCCGGAACAACTGGCAGGTTGGTCACTTGTTTCGCTGATTCACAGTATAACCGAATCGGCTCCGGGATCAGATTTACCTCCTGTATCTAAATATATGCGTTACCGTAAATTACCCAACATCAATGGTAACGGCTACATGATAAAAGAGATTGGCGAGGATACTATTTCAGGTTCACATAATAATTATATTGTAACAACACGACAATACTATGATGATCCTCACGATCCTTTTACTTATGGTCTACTCAAAAAAACGCTATTTTATCAAAATTTAACCAATAATAAAAATTATAACTCAATTGTCAGGTATTATTACTATAGTACTAATGCTGCTCATTCAGTTAAAACCAGTTATAGTGAAGTTGTCCTGGATCCAGACAAAAATAAACGCTCGAGATCACCAGTGGTTCGTTCAAGTTTATTTACTAATCAGGTATTGAGTGAAACAGATGCTGAAGGTAAAAACACCAACCATTATGTTTATGATTTTTTAGGTCGTGTAATCCAGATTGATCTGGCTACAGGTACTCAGTTTGCTACCAGCAAACATTATACTTACACCACTTCTCCAACGCTTAATCAGGTTTTAATCACTGCCGGTAACGGTTTAAAGCGTAAAATCATTTTTGATGGTGCAGGTCGAAAATTAAAAGGTTTCGATGAAACACTTTCTGATACAGGAAAAGCTAACAATACATGGAGGATGACCTATAACACAGACTATGACGCTTACGGGCATGTAGCAGCTAAATATAATTATATTCCTTATAATATCAACCAAGATGAAGGATCGGGTGCGGTATATAAAATAATACCTCTGGTAACAAAGTTTGACTATGATAATCGCGGAAGAGTGGTTACTGTACATTTACCAGACGGAGAGAAAACAGTCAAACAGTATGATGATAGTAATCGCTGTATTATCAGCTACAGGCAGGATGCTTCTGGTCATTACTCTCCCGTTTCTGTTATCCATAACAATATACTGGATAAACCGGTACAACAAATATTGTTACCTGCCATGCAAAGTGCTCCTACAATAGCATTATGTGCTCTTCAGGCAGATAAAATACCTGGTGCACAGGTCTCTGTTATAACCTGGGACCATTACGGAAGAGCTGTTTCCGCAACAGATCCTACAGGAAAAACAGTGACTAAACGCTATGATTCATTAGGACATGTGACAGACATTATCAATTCTGCAGGCGACAGAATACATAGTGTTTTTAATGTAAGTAATCAGGTTGTTGCCACGTGGGTTTATCCTGCTGCCAGCCATAAAGGTTATTTACTCTATTCCTGTGAATATGATAGTGCAGGAAGATTATTGTGGAAGACCGGAGAAGATGGAAAAAAAACCTACTTCACTTATACACCAGATGGTCAGATTGCGACAAAAACAACACCCATAGGACATACTGTTTCATGGCAATATAACCTACCGGGATTACCGGTGCAGGAATCACTGGATGGAAAAATAATATCACAGACTGATTATGATCATCTAACACTTTTCCCAGTAAAAAAACAGGATATTACCGGAACAACAACCTATGCCTATGCTGATGATGGAAAGTTACAACAAGTGAGTCGCTTCGGCACCAATGGTTATCCAGATTACCATTTACAATGGCATTACAATCCGGCCAGACAGGTAATTTCTGCACTGGATATTTCAGGCAATAAAGTAGTTACCCGGTATGATCAACTGGGCAGAGTGGCTGAGGCAGTTTATGAAATGCAAGATGGTGATGAAGAGCTACTGTATAAAATGGTTTATGATGGCTTTTCCCGTGCTGATAAAATTTATTATGGCAGTCATACACAAAGTACAAAAAACAGTGTTCGTACAATTCAGTATGATACACTGGGGCGTCAAAGTGATGTAACTGATTTTACAGAATCAACTGATAACCTCAGTAAACAGGTATTTTTTGAAGAAAAATATGCTTATGACGCAGATAATAATATTATCCAGATCATCCAAAATGGCAAAGCAGACCAAAATGCTACTTTGCAATATCAGTATGATAAACGTAATAATTTAGTTTCCATGTCCTGTACAGGATCACACGGATTACCATTATGTCCAAGAGACACTGCATTTGCAGGTTCAGGTGCAAAAGAAACACCAGTTATCACATCTCAACATTATACTTTCAATATCTTAAACCGGATAACACAAGTTACTGAGCAATTGAGTGATGTAAAGCAACATCGTACACTAAATAAAGTGATGACTTATTCCTATTGGAATACAAAAACACCTTTACGTCTGCAGCAAATCAGTACTGTATGGAATCATCAGTCACCTATTACTAAAAACTTTTCTTATGATGACTTGGGTAATATGGTTATTGATGGAGAAGGTAATCATATGACGTACAATCCATTTAACCAGATCACCTCTGTACTTATGCCGGATGGAAAAGAAGCAAAATATGTTTATGATGGCAGCGGCAGAAAGACCAAAGAAATTTTTTCCTCAGGTGATATCAGTTATCTGCTTTATATGAATAAAAAGCTGTTAGGTGAACAGACTGGACACACCGGTGCAATGCATATGACTAGCCAGCTAGGAATTGCAAAAGCCATTGATGGTGTAATCCATGAATTTTATGGAAAAAATTATAAAGGTGACATTATTACGGTTATGCGCAAGGTTTCCATGGAAAAAAATTGTAGCGCTAACCATTTTTATCAATTAGAACAGTATAATGTTTACAGTCCATACGGAATGAAGTGGCATGGTAAATCAACCGCATTATCTCCCTTATATCAAACATTGGAAGGATTTAATGGTGAACGAACTGATCCTGCGACCGGATGGCAGTTTTTAGGTGCAGGACACAGAACTTATAGTCCGGCTCAGCGCTATTTCCTTAGTGAAGATCCGGTGGGTGGCGGTTATGCTTTTGGTGGCAATAATCCAATTATGAATACTGACCCTGATGGTAACATGCCAAGATGGCTGGGTAAATTGTTCAGTTTTTTTAATACGCTCTCCTATCTTGGAATGTCATCTTCAAAAGCAAGCGTAGTTGGCAGAGCACTTATCTGGACAACTATTTTGTTTGCAATAACCGGAGGTATCATTGGTTTAGAAGTAGCTATGGGAGCAGGTTCACCTGCACTTGCAATGGATGAACTGCTCACTACAGGTGTATTTTCAGGTCTTATGACAGCTTCAATGCTGGAACCTCAAAATAAGGGTTTGAATCTTGCTACCAATATTTTTGGATTAGCAATACTGGTAGATGCATCTTTCACAGCACTGGAAGGAGTGGCAGTTGGCGCCTTCAAAGCTGTTTCATCAATGGTAAGTACACCAGAAAAAGATATTGGACAATGGTCAGAGTTGATAAATTTTGCCGAAAAAGTAACAAAAAGCGGAACGCTGGAAACAGAGTTAGCAGCCGCTATTCCTTCTGATCTGATGCATCAAGCCGGATTCTTTTCTGAAGAGGGTTTTAGAATACCATCAAATGAAGCGCTTATCAGACTTTGGGGCCGTTTATCTGCATCAGAGAAAATAAGACCAGCCATGGATGATCAGATGCAGACACTGTTGATTGGAGCTAAAAATTCACTTAAGGATGTAAGGTTAGATTCATTTAAGCAGGTTATCAGCCTGAAATTACGCATGTTGGCAGGTGAGGATACAGAGGGTGCATTCAATGTAGCCTATCAATCAATCTTGTCATCATATGGTTCTTCGGTATCCGAGACCGGCTTTAATTTGACAGACATAATGTATGTAAGCGGTGCAAAGGCAATTATTACAGGAGGTAAGAATAATGAATTTACTGGCTTTATAAAACTGGTATCTACAGAATTAGGTGGTCAGAACAACTACATCTGGGGTATCTATATAACAGAAGCAAACGGTGGACTAAAATATACTACCGGAACATTTAAAGAATTAGGTCTGGATGAGTTTTTTGATGAAAACGGACAGTTTACAGTTCACGCTTACTGTAATCTTGGAGAAAGCTGGTTTGACTACGACTAAATTGACCTGTACTGAGTCCAGACCTGGCACCACTTAACTGTTAACTGTGAGCATGAGAGTTATCTGATTGAATGACAGATACTTTTCTTCCTGAATAAAACGCTTGACTCTCATGCTTTATACAATCAGTAAATTATTTTTTACGTGAGTATAATCCTAATCCTGCCCAATCCCAACAATCAATTTATCTGAATTAACCGTTATTTGCAGGAACAATACAACAAATATTTTTATATCTCATTGACTTTTTTCTTACTCTTAAAAATCCTAAAGGTCATGTCTTATGAAATTAATACAACATTATCCGTTTATTTTAACATCTATTTTTATTTCAGTATTACTTTACTGTAATCAAACCAGTTATGCTGTTTCTTTTTTATTAACGGATCATGATAAAAAACCAACAACATCTATAAATAAAAAACAAGATCACAAAGTTCTACATCAGCAAAATAAAAAAAATAAACCATCTCATTTAAAAGCAGGATCGGGTCAGTCAGCGGTATGGTCTGATGCTTTTACTTTTCAAAAAATGTGGGGGTCACAGATAGATCCACGAACGGGTATATTTTCCGCATGGATGAAAACCGCTAATTTAATCAGTAATATGAACCGGGGACCTAATATTGCTTTAAATATTAATTACAGCAGCAACGTCTCAGCCAATCCTGACGGACTGGGTCGGGGATGGAACTGGAATCTGACTCACTTCAATCCGGCAAACAATCAGCTAACAACTTCTCAGGGACAGAATTTTATTTTATACCAAACTGAACAGAACCACTGGTGGCCACGCTATCATAAATTAAAGGACATTCGAATCAGTGGTGATAAAAACAAAAACTTTGTTATTACTTATTCAAATGCATTAAAAGAAACACTTAATCATGATGGTTATCAAATTTCTCTGGAACAGCAGGATGGACGCAGTGTTCATTTTGATTATCTGCCCGGAACGCATCTGTTAAGTTGTATTCGTGATGATACCGGACATAAAATTTTATTAACCTACCGTAGCAATTATATTAATATCACCAGTTACAGTAGCGATGGATCACCAGTGACTGTACGTATCAATCATGTTAATGGTCAGTTACATACAGTCTCTGTTCCTTTTGCAAATGCCTCTGATTATAAAAACATTAATATAAATTATGCAGGATCCCGATTAATCAATATTACTTATCCCTCTGGTTTAAGAAAAACCGTAGAATATAATTGCAATAATGCAATGAAACTGCCATTAATCAATGATCAAAATCATGCTTTGTGTGTGGTTACAAAAGCAAGTATTAGCCCGGGATTTGGGCAACCGGATATGACAGTTAGTTATACTTATGATAATACCACTCCCAATGAACACAACTATCTTGCTCACAACTCCGGTTTGAACTTATTGCAAAATTCAGATCAGGATACTCTGTTTAATACACCTGCCAGCTATACTTATCAAACGACAACAGATAATGGTATTGTCAAACAAATAAACACTTTCAACAAATATCACTTACTTATTAACACGAAAACTATTAGTGATACTGACAGTCACGTATTGACTGAAACACATAA